>NZ_JBEYHT010000004.1:0-218179 GCF_040635425.1 Streptomyces laurentii
CGGATCGCCGTCGCCGGCGACTCGGTCGGCGGCAACATGAGCGCCGCACTCACGCTCATGGCCAAGGAACGCGCAGACGTGCCCCTGGTCCAGCAAGTGCTGTTCTACCCCGTCACCGACGCGAACTTCGACACCGGCTCGTACCACCAGTTCGCCGAGGGCTACTTCCTGCGCCGCGACGGCATGCAATGGTTCTGGGACCAGTACACCACCGACCCCGCACAGCGCGCCGAGATCACCGCCAGCCCCCTGCGCGCCACCACCGAACAACTGACCGGACTGCCACCCGCCCTCATCATCACCGGCGAAGCCGACGTCCTGCGCGACGAAGGCGAGGCCTACGCCGCCAAACTCCGCACCGCCGGCGTCCCCGTCACCGCCGTCCGCTACCAAGGCATCATCCACGACTTCGTCATGCTCAACGCCCTCCGCGACACCCACGCGGCAAACTCGGCCATCGAGCTCACCATCCGGACGCTGCGTCAGGCGCTGACCCATGCCTGAGCCGACGACCGAGCCGACGACCGACTCCACCCCCCTCACCATGCACGCCACCACGGACGAGCCCGAGGAGCAGACGGCGGCGGGCGACGATCCGCTGCGCGGCGGACGGCGCTTCGAGCCGGACCTGCGCGCGATGACCCGCGTCAACCTGCGGCCGATCGCCTCCCCGATGCCCGTCGGCTTCTACACCGTCGCCATCGCCTCGGTGATCGTCGGCTGCTTCCAGCTGGGCGTCTTCGAGGACGGCGCGCGGCGGGCCGTCGGCCTGGCGATCCTGCCCGCGTTCGTCCTCCAGTTCCTGGTGGGTGTCCTCGCATTCGGCGCCCGCGACGTGCTCGCGGCCACGCTGATGACCTGTTTCTCGGGCCTGTGGCTGGCGAGTGCGCTGAACATGGTGCTCGCCCCGCCGGACGGGACACGCGTCCTCGGCGTCCTCAACGCCGTCTTCGCGCTGTTCGCCCTGCTGATGGCCGTCGTCGCCGGACGCAAGCGGGCCCTGTGGCTGGTGCTGTGCACGGCGGTGCCCCGGTTCACCGTGGCCGCGGTCGCCAACCTCTCCGGCGTGGAGTGGCTGGGCCTTCTGTCGGGCGCCCTCGGGCTGCTGCTGGCCGCCGTCGCCATGTACACGGCGTTCGCGCTGATGCTGGAGGACATGCGCGGCGAGGAGGTCCTCCCCATCGGCCGCAGCGGTCCCGCGCACCACGCCGTCGAGGGCAGCCTGTCCGTCCAGTTGCGCGATCTCGAACGCCAGGCCGGCGTGCGCCGCACGCTCTGAGCCCGAGCACGAGCCCGAGCCCAGGCCCGAAGCCGTTCCCCGGCCCCGCCCGGCCCGGGGACGCCGCCCCACCCTCTCATCACCACCGAAAGCGAGTGCCATGACCAGCATGCCCGTCGGCGGGATCGTCCCCGCCCACGGCTCTCCGGACGAAGGACCCGCCGACCTCGTCCTGCGCAACGGGAAGATCCACACCCAGGATCCGGCGCGGCCCACCGCCACCGCCCTCGCGATCCGCGACGGCCGGATCGCCGCCGTGGGCGACGACCGCGACATCGCCGCGCTCGTCGGCCCCGGGACCCGGGTCGTCGACGCGCTCGGCCGCCGGGTCGTCCCCGGACTGAACGACTCCCATCTGCACGTCATCCGCGGCGGCCTGAACTACGTCCTGGAGCTCCGCTGGGACGGCGTCCGCTCGCTTCGGCAGGCCCTGGCCATGCTGCGCGAGCAGGCCGGACGTACGCCCAAGGGCCAGTGGATACGCGTCGTCGGCGGCTGGACCGCCGACCAGTTCGCCGAGCGCCGGCTGCCGACCCCCGCGGAACTCACCGCCGCCGCGCCCGACACCCCCGTCTTCGTGCTGCATCTCTACCAGTCGGCGATCCTCAACCGGGCCGCCGTGCGCGCCGCCGGGTTCACCCGGGACACTCCCGACCCGAAGGGCGGGCAGATCGTCCGGGATCGCGCCGGTGATCCCAACGGCCTGCTGCTCGCGGCCCCCAGCGCGCTGATCCTCTACTCGACCCTCGCCAAGGCGCCCGCCCTCGACGAGGCCGACAAGAAGATCTCCACCCGCCACTTCCTGCGCGAGCTGAACCGTTTCGGTCTGACCTCGGCGGTCGACGCCGCGGGCGGTTTCCAGAACTTCCCCGAGAACTACGCCACGGTCACCGAGCTGGCCCGGGCCGGCGAACTCAGCGTGCGGATCGGCTACCACCTCTTCCCGCAGACCCCCGGCCAGGAGCTGGCGGACCTGCGCCGCTGGACCGAGACCGTACGGCCGGGTGACGGCGACGCGTGGCTGCGGCTCAACGGCGCCGGGGAGAACCTGACCTGGGCCGCCGCCGACTTCGAGAACTTCTCCGAGCCCCGGCCCGAACTGGCCGCCGGCTACGAGACCGAGTTCGAGGACGCGGTCCGGCTGCTCATGGAGAACGGCTGGGGCTTCCGGCTGCACGCCACGTACGACGAGACCATCCGCCGTGACCTCGCCGTCTTCGAGAAGCTCGCCGCCGAGGGCCTGTTCCCGGACGGCAACCGCTGGCTCTTCGACCACGCCGAGACCGTCTCGCCGGACAGCCTGGAGCGGATCGCCGCGCTCGGCGGTTCCATCGGCGTACAGAACCGGATGTCCTTCCAGGGCCGCGCGTTCGCCGAGCGGTACGGGGCCGAGGCCGCCTCCCACGCGGCGCCCGTCACGGACATGCTGCGCCTCGGGATCCCGGTCGCGGCCGGCACCGACGCCACCCGGGTCTCCTCGTACAACCCCTGGGTCGCCCTGCACTGGCTGGTCACCGGCCGCATCCTCGGCGGGCTTTCGCTGCGCTCGGCCGACCGGCTCGTGTCCCGCGAGAAGGCGCTGGAGCTGTACACGCTGGGCGGGGCCCGGATCACCGGCGAGGAGGCCGACAAGGGCGTCCTCGCGGAGGGCCGGTTCGCGGACTTCGCCGTCCTCTCCCACGACTACCTCACCGTGCCGGCCGAGGACATCCCGCACATCGAGGCCGTGCTGACGGTGGTCGGCGGCCGGATCGTGTACGCGACGGACACCTACGAGGGCATGGACGAGGCCGTCCCCGCCCTCAGCCCGGAATGGAGCCCGGTCGCGCACTTCGGCGGCTATCAGGCGAGCGTCCCGCCGTCGGCGGGCGGCGCCCGGCAGGCCGGCCTGGTGGCCGAGGCCGCCGCCGAGTCCGAGGAGCACCGCCGGTGGCGCGACGCCCGCGGGGCGGTCCCCGCCGCGCGCGCGTCGACGGTCTTCGACCCCTGCCTGGCGCCGTGACGCGCCGCGGCACTCCCCCGCGCGCTCCCGCCCTCTCTTCCTTCCCTTCCTCCGTACTTCCGTTGTCCACCGAAAGGAACCCGTCATGACCGAATTCGCGTTCGACTTCGCCTCCGTACAGGCCGCGCCCAGCCCGGACCTGCTCACCCCCGACAACTCGATGATGCTGTTCGTCGACCACCAGCCGCAGATGTTCTTCGGCGCCGGCAGCGGCGACCGCGTGGCCGTCATCAACGCCACCGTCGGCCTGGCCAAGGCCGCCAAGGCCTTCGACGTCCCGGTGGTCCTGTCCACCGTCGCCGCCGAGTCCTTCTCCGGTCCGATCCTGCCGCAGCTGCGCGAGGTCTTCCCCGCGCACGAGATAGTCGACCGCACCAGCATGAACGCGTGGGAGGACACCGCGCTGGTCGACGCGGTGAAGGCGACCGGCCGCACCAAGATCATCCTGTCCGGTCTGTGGACCGAGGTCTGTCTGGTCCTGCCGGCGCTCTCCGCTCTCAACCAGGGGTACGAGGTCTACGTCGTCGCCGACGCCTCCGCCGGCGTCACCCCGGCCGCCCACGAGCACGCCATGCAGCGGATGACCGCCGCCGGCGCCGTGCCCGTCACCTGGCTCCAGGTCCTCCTGGAGCTCCAGCGCGACTGGGCGCGCACCGACACGTACGAGGCGACGACGACCGTGGTCAAGGAGCACGGCGGCGCGTACGGACTCGGGGTGTTCTACGCCCAGTCCATGATCGACCCGCACGCCGCGGGCTGACCGGCACCCCAGGGACACCGGTCTGCTGATCCTCCGTCTGGTGGCGGGCCTGCTGATCGCCGGGCACGGTGTACAGAAGGTCAGTTTCCGGCTGGGCGGCGGCGGTCTGGCCGGGGGGACCGAGGAGTTCCGGCACGACGGCTTCCGCGGCGGGGCGCTCACGGCGCTCGCCGCGGGGGCCGGCCAGATCGGCTCCGGCCTGCTGCCGGCCGCCGGCGCGCTGACGCCGCTCGCCGCCAAGGGCGCGATCGGGGTGACGACCGTCGCCCTCACCGTGAAATGGCGCAACGGCCTGTGGGTACAGCACGACGGATACGACTATCCGCTGGTCCTGATCGCCCTCGCGGCCGCCCTGTCGTTCACCGGCCCGGGCCGCTACTCCGTGGACCGGGTCCTGGATCTGCCGCCCTGGCCCTGGTGGTCGGCGGTCCTCGCGGTGACCGTCGGCGCGGTCTGCGGCCTGGCCACCCGGGCCCTGCTCCACCGCCCCGCACCACCGCTCCCCCCACGCTCCGGATCCGACGAGAACCGCCCCGGATGACACCCCGGCCACCGGCCTGACGGCCCCTCATACCGAAGTCCCCTCGCGACGCGCACCGCGAGGGGACTTCGTCATGAGGAGCAGCGCGGGGAGCGGCCGGTGAGGTGAAGAATCGGATCCTTCCTGGCCGCCCGCAGCCGGTATCCGTGTGTCGTCGTGATCGCTCGGCGGCTCGTCAGCGGTCCACGAGCCGGATCAGCGGGGCGCGAAGTCCGCGCTGTTCAGGCCATCGGCCCGGCGCTTTCCCCCGGCTCATCGAGCAAAGACTCTCCTGCCCTGGGGCGATCGGCGCATCACGCGTACTGGAGCGGCTTCTCACCGGATCCGCACTCGGGGCCCCACGTCAGGGACTTCACCGAGAACCCGTAGCTGTTGGTCGACGGGAGGTCGACCTTGTACTGGCCGCCCGACCCGTCCGAGGTGGCATAGTGCAGGCACCCCTTGTACTTGACCACCCCGCCCGCCAGGGGCGAGTACTTCTCGGCGGTGAAGCGGATGTGGTCGTAACCTGCCTGCGCTGTCCCGTTGTTGACGATCTTCTCGCTCCAGTACGTGCCGCTCCAGTTGACCGACCTGGAGAAGGAGGGGGAAGACGTGGCGTTGAGGTACAGGCACACGTCGCCGGGCACACACCCGTCGGCGGACGGATAGATGGCGGCCGAGGCACCGGTGGTGGAACCGAGCGTGGCGAACAGTGCGAGCGTGGCGCTTGTGGCCATGAGGCCGGCGGTACGGCGCATCTGCATGGTGGGTCATCCCTCCCCGTCGGGTCCGGCGGGACATCTGCCCGCCGGTCGAGCAGTTACGACGGTAGGAGCACTCCGCGGCGGGGGCTTCCTGGAATGTTCGAGGTTGACACTGCCGAGCGATTCGTAGGAGCTGCTCCGGCTAGCGGGACCGGAGACTCCTTCGCAGCCCCAGGAAGGGGCTCACGTGCTACCGGACGAACGGATTCGTGCTACGAGCCCTCGGCAGGAAGCCCCGCCACGAAATGTGAGAGATCGGACGCTCGGGGCGGTTCCTGCCCGGGCAGGAACCGCTGGTAGTGGTCGGCGACAAGACGACGCAGGTCCGCCTCGGCCGGTTCATCACCACTGAGCTCAAGAGCGACCTGATGCGGATCACCCGTCATGTGCAAGGGCCTGGCCAGGGCGTCGAACCCACAGGCGTACTCGTCGGGCATCTCCCACCACGCCTCGGCGGACACCGGGTCCCGGAGGACGTACATGTGGTAGTCGTCATCGAAGATGATCAGGGGGCCGATCGGCATGGTCACGCGTGGAGTCTGACACAAGCGTCGATGTCAGCTCACGTCGATATGGCACGTGAGATGACCTCTACCTCTAGCTCGCCTCCGCGTACAGCTCCTCGACCAAGCGGGCCACGGTCTCCGGTACGCGCAGCGTCGGGTAGTGGTCCGAGTCCGCCAGGCGGACCAGACGGCAGCCGGGGATGCGGGCGGCCGCCTCCTCGTCGCAGCGCACGATCTGCGGACGGTCCAGCTCGCCCAGCGCGAGCACGGTCGGAACGGCGATCTCGCCCAGCCGGTCGAAGGCGGGCGGATCGGCCTGCTGGTGGCCCACGTTGGCGAACCAGGCGGGGAGCGCGGCCCGCAGGTGCGCCGCCGCGACCGGGTCCGTCTCGGGTGTGCCGCCCGCCGCCCGGCCCCACAGTCCGAGGCCGAGCCGGACGATTCCCTCCAGGTCGCCCGCCTCGGCGAGACGTCCGACCTCCTGGTACATCTCGGACTCGTCGAGGTCGTATCCGCTGACCCCGGGGACGAACAGCGCGAGGCCCGACACCCGCTCCGGCGCGGCGAGCGTGTAGCTGAGCGCGGCGGCGCCGCCCATGCTGGAGCCGACGAGCACCGCGCGGTCCAGGCCGAAGTACTCGACCACCGCGGCCAGATCGGCGGAAGGGGTGTACGAGGTGACCGGCGCGGGGGAACGGCCGTACCCCCGGGCGTCGTACCGGATCACCCGCCGCCGTCCGGCGAGCGAGGCGAGCACCGGGTCCCAGATCGTGGAGTCGCCGACCCCGGGATGGACCAGGACCAGTGGCAGCCCGTCCCCTCCGCTGTCGTCCGCCCAGACCTGACCGCCGTCGACCCGCACCATGGTGTCCATGCGCCCAGTGTCCCCGCTCACCGCCGGTGCCGGCGGCCACGGTCCGGAGCCGGACCGGCCGTGTCGGTGTCAGGAGCCCATGGCGGCCCGGTCGGAAGCGTGGCGAGGCCACCGCTTGCGTGGGAGGCGGACGGTGTCCATCCTGAAATGAAGGAATATTTTCCGTGACGCGAGAACAGCTTGCGACGAGTAAGGAATTCCCCATGAATCGAGACGAGGATGCGATCCAGTGGGAGGACGCCGTCAGCGAGCGGGGAGCGGAACTCCGGATCGGTCATGCGCAAGATGACGGCACCACGGAGCAGAGTCGGGCGATCGTCGGCGAGGGAGATAAAATCGCGTTCACCGAGACCGTGGACTGGCCTCCGAATGGCGACGAATGGGTCTACACGAGCGCCGATGTAAAGAAGACGACGGGGATTACGCGTTACAAGCTGTACGACCAAAGCAACAAGTGGCGCCCTCCCGAGAGGCCCAGTGTCTGGCAGTACATCCTTTGCTTCACCACCGAGAAGACCTACGACTACTACTTCTCCGACGCGAGCAATGACTGCTACAGGTGCGATGTCTTCGTGACCTCGCGGGACCACTACGTCCAGTACAACTCCACTGATGCCAGAATCATCAGCGTTACGGGCGTCCCGTAAACACCGCCCAACGTCCCGATCCCGTGCCGGGCCATCGACGAGTGGCTCTGCTCAGCCCGTCGGACGGCGCACGGGTGAGCCTCAGGAAGACATTGCCGCGCGCTCGGCCGCGCTGCGCAGAACGCAGAATTCATTGCCTTCAGGGTCGGCGAGGACGGCCCAGCCGGCACCATCGGGTTCCCGGCGATCGGCGACGAAGGTGGCACCGAGGCCCAGCAGTCGCTCAACCTCCTCTTCACGCGAGGTATCGGGGCGCAGGCACAGGTGAATCCGGTTCTTGATCGTCTTCCGCTCCGGCACCTGATTGAAGTACAGCAGCGGGCCCTCCGGCAGGTTCACCGCGGTCTCCGCGTCACCCGGCTTGTTCTCCGGATGCGGTGGACAACCGAGCGCCTCGCTCCAGAACCGAGCCAGCTCATAGGCATCCACACAGTCGACCGCCACGTTCTGCACCACCGAAACCATGCGGGAGATCCTGCCCCGGGCTCCCCTCGGTCGGCAACTTGTGGCCGAACCGCACGGGCATTCGACACAGGCCCCGGCCCGGACCATCGACGCACTACGCGAGAGGGAAGGGCGCGCGTGGTCCCCTTCCAGCGGCACCTGCGTCTCGCGGTCCCCGGCCTGGTCTTCAAATCCACCGGACAGCCCGTCACACCGCTCCGGAAGAGGGCCGGCCGTGGACATCCGCACAGTCGATCGCCACGTACCGCACCACCGAGGACATGGGTATCAGCATCCCTGGTCCCGCACCGCGGGCCACCACCGGGAGGATCACCATGACGACTGCCCATGTGCCGAGCCTGCTGGGCGTCTTCGCCCACCCCGACGACGAATCCCTCCTGGCCGGCGGCGTCCTCGCGCAGCACGCCGCCGCGGGCGCCCGCACCGCCGTCGTCACCGCCACGTGGACCGCGGGCAGCCGCCGGATCCCCGAACTCGCCGACGCGCTCACCGCCTTGGGCGCGGGCGCTCCGCTCCTGCTCGGCTACGGCGACGCCCGTAATCCCGCGTCGACACCGGACGGCGCCACGCGTCTCGTCGACGCGCCCCTCGACGAGGCGATCGGCCGGCTGGTGGCCCACATCCGCGCCTTCCGGCCCGACCTCGTGCTCACGCACGACTGCGTCGGCCAGCTCACCGGGCACCCCGACCACCGGCGCACCCATCAGCTCGCGCTCCTCGCCGTCGAGGCCGCCCCCGTCGCGGCGCTGTACCCGGAGGCCGGCGAGCCCTGGCGGCCCGCGGCTCTGTACGCCGCCACCCACTCCGTCACCGGGGCCGGGCCGCTCGGCGACCTGCTCCGGACGGTCGGGAAGAGCGTGCTCGCCGTACCCGACGCGCAGGTGACCACGACGGTCGACGTCGGCCCGTGGGTACGGACGAAGTGGCGCGCGATCAGTGCCCACCGCGGGGAGGTCGCCTCCGCGCGCGCCCTGCCCGGCCTCCTCACCCGGCTTCCCGAAGCCGACCGCGACGAGATCATCCGCCTCGAACACTTCACCCGGCTCACCCCCGGCCCCGTGCCGGCCGATCCGCACCGGCTCACGGTCTGACGCCGAGTGCACGGACGCGGCAGGGTGGCGGTAGCGCCTGCGATCATGCGGGGATGAACGCCGGACTGCCTGACGGATGGACGATCGAGCGGCTGCGCTCCGTCTCCGGAGACCCCGAAGCCGCCGTGCTGTCCCCCGACCGGCGCGTCGTCGTGGAGGACCACGGCGGCGTGGGGGGACACACCCCTCTCCGACCCGAGATCGTCCTCTCCTTCCACGAGCTGTGTCTCGTGCGCGCCGACGACGAGTGGTACATGGGACAGCTCGGCGCCGACGGGTCGATCGTGTGCTGGGCGTCGTACGGCTGCGCCTTGGAAGAGGCCCTGCGGGGGCTGTGACGCCCCCCTCGGCGCCTCCTGCCGGCGCCACCCGGCCTCCCCCGCACCTACCCGCGGAGTCCCGCCCTCCGGTCGTACGTGACGCCCCTTTGGACAAGCCGGGCGGGAGCGCCCCGTCATCTGATGGACGCGCAGGCCCTACGTATGATGACCCGGGCTCGTCGACCACGGGCCGGCCGTCGACCGGCACGGTGGTGACAGATGACGGGCGGCGCTCCCCGGGGTCGGCTGCGGGGCCGGCGTGACGAGTGCATGGCGCTGGACGAGGTGGTCGCCGATACGCGGGCGGGCCGGAGTCAGGTGCTCGTCCTGCGGGGCGAGGCGGGGGTCGGCAAGTCCGCGCTGCTGGAGTACCTCGCGGAGAACGCGGCCGGGTGCCGGGTCCTGCGGGCGGTCGGCGTCGAGTCCGAGATGGAGCTGCCGTTCGCCGGTCTGCATCAGCTGTGCGCACCCCTGCTGGGGCAGCTCGACCGTCTGCCCGATCCCCAACGCGACGCGCTGTCCGTGGCGTTCGGCCTGCGCGCCGGAGGTGCGCCGGACCGGTTCCTGGTCGGGCTCGCGGTGCTCAGCCTGCTGGCGGAGGTGGCCGAGGAGCGGCCGCTCGTCTGTGTGGTCGACGACGCCCAGTGGCTCGACCGGGTCTCCGCGCAGACCCTGGCGTTCGCCGCACGCCGGCTGCTCGCGGAGCGGGTGGCGCTGGTGTGCGCGGTACGGACGTCGGAGCCGGCCGCGGGCGGCGACCCGTGGCGGGGGCTGCGGGAGATCACGGTCCAGGGGCTACGAGACGACGACGCGGGCGCGCTGCTCGACTCGCTGGTTCCCGGACGGCTGGACGCACGGGTCCGGGACCGGATCGTCGCCGAGACCCACGGCAACCCGCTGGCCCTCCTGGAGCTGACGCGGGGCCTGAACTCGGGGGAGCTGGCAGGCGGGTTCGGTCTGCCGGACGCGCTGCCGCTGGTGAGCCGGATCGAGCAGAGCTACCCGCGGCGGATCGGGGCGCTCCCGGACGAGGCGCGGCGGCTGCTCCTGGTGGCGGCCGCCGAGCCGGTGGGTGACGTGCCGTTGCTGCTGCGGGCCGCCGAACGGCTCGGCATCCGCGCGGATGCCACGGTGGCGGCCGAGGCCGCGGGGCTGATCGAGTTCGGCCCGCGGGTGCGGTTCCGTCATCCGCTGGTGCGTTCGGCGGCCTACCGGGCGGCCGATCCGGCAGTACGCCGGGAGGTGCACCGGGCGCTGGCCGAGGCGACCGATCCCGAGGCCGGCCCGGACCGCCGCGTCTGGCACCGGGCCCACGCGGCGGTCGCACCCGACGAGGCCCTGGCGGGTGAGCTGGAGCGTTCGGCCGGCCGGGCCGAGGCGCGCGGCGGTCTCGCGGCGGCGGCCGCCTTTCTGCGCCGTGCGACCGAGCTGACGCCCGATGCGACGGTACGGGGCGCGCGGGCGGCGGCCGCGGCTCAGGCGATGTTCGAGGCGGGGGCTCCGAATCCGGCGCTCGCCCTGCTGGCCGCCGCCGAACTGGGCCCGCTGGACGAGGCTCTGCGGGCGCGGCTCGCCCGGCTGCGCGCCCGGATCGTCTTCGCGCGCCGGCGCGGCGGTGAGGCGTTGCCGCTGCTGCTCGACGCCGCCGGGCGGCTGACCCGGGTGGGCGACGGGGAGGCGCGGGCGGCGTACTTGGACGCGATCGGTGCCGCGGTCTTCGCCGGCCGTATGTACGACATTCCGATACGGGAGATAGCCGAGGCCGCGCGCTCGGCGCCGTGCGCGCCGAGCCCCCCGCGGCCCGCGGACCTCCTGCTCCACGGCCTGGCGACGTGGTTCACCGAGGGCTGTACCGAGGGCGCGCCCCTGGTGAAGCCCGCCCTCCTGGAATTCCGGCGCGCCGCCGGGAGAAGCGGGGACGAGCACGTCATGCGCTGGCTGTGGCTGACGTGGCTGGTCGCCGGCGATCTGTGGGACGACGAGACGTGGGACGTCCTGACGACCCGCGCGGTCCGGTCGGCCCGCGCGAAGGGCGCGCTCAACTTCCTTCCGCTGGCCCTTGGTTACCGGGCGGCGGCGCATGCGCACGCGGGTGAATTCGCGCTGGCCTCGGCGCTGGTCGACGAGTCCGCGGCGCTGACCGAGGCGACCGGCCAGTCCCCCATGGCGTACCCCTCGCTGCTGCTCATCGCCTGGCGCGGCGACGACGACCGGGCGGCGGAACTGCTCGAGAGCGCCGCCGCGTGGGCGACCACCTGGGGCGAGGGGCGGGCCATCGGCCAGAAGGACTATCTGCTCGCGGTCCTGTACAACGGCCTCGGCCGGTACCAGGACGCCCTGGCCCGGGCCGGCCACGCGGTGGAGCACGAGGACCTGGCGGTCACCGGCTTCGCCCTCGCCGAACTCGTCGAGGCGGGCGCGCGCGGCGACACCCCCGAGGCGGCCGAGGCCGCGGCGGCGGCCCTGAGCCGGCTGGAGGTGCGGGCGCGCGCCGCGGGCACCGACTGGGCGCTCGGCGTGCTGGCCCGGTCGGCGGCGCTGCTGGCCGAGGGCCCGGCCGCCGACCGGCTGTACCGCGAGGCCCTCGACCACCTCGGCCGCAGCCGGGTCGCCGTGCACCTCGCCCGTACACACCTGGTGTACGGCGAGTGGCTCCGCCGCGAGAACCGCCGCGTGGACGCGCGCCGACACCTGCGTACCGCCTACGAGATGCTGCGGGGCTTCGGTGCGGTGGCCTACGCCGAGCGGGCCCACCGCGAACTCCTGGCCACCGGCGAGACGCTGCGGCGCAGGACGGTCGAGGTACGGGATCCGCGGGAGGCGCTGACCGCGCAGGAGGCGCAGATCGCCCGGCTGGCCGCCGGCGGGATGACGAACTCCGAGATCGGCGCCGAGCTGTTCATCAGCCCCCGCACCGTCGAGTGGCATCTGCGCAAGGTGTTCACCAAACTCGACGTCAACTCGCGGAACAAGCTCCACACGGCGCTGACCCGGGCCTGACGCGTACCCGGGCCAAACAGGCATCCGAGCCAGACGCGAAGGTGAGCCTGACGGGTACCCCGGCCTGACGCGCACCCGGGCCTGACGCGTACCCGGGCAGGGGCCGCCCGGGACACCAGGGGGTCGACCGGGGATTCCCCGGGCGCGACGCGACCGTGCGGGAAGCGAGCGTGGGCGTACGGGCATCGCCGGATGCCCGCACGCGAAACGGAGCTGTGACCGTGTCCTTGCACCTGCTCGAGTCGCCGGAGTCGTCCACGGACCGCCCGGCGCCGCCCGCCTCGGCGGTCTCCCTGGACGAGGCCGTCTCCGTCTTCGTGGCATTGCGCCCCCGCCTGTTCGCCATCGCCTACCGGATGCTGGGCAGCGCGGCCGAGGCCGAGGACGTCGTCCAGGACGTGTGGATGCGCTGGCAGAGGACCGACCGCTCGGCGGTGGTCAGCCCCGCCGCCTTCCTGTCCCGCGCGACCACCCGGCTCTCCATCAACGTGACGCAGTCCGCCTGGTCCCGCCGGCGGCAGCACCTCGACCCCCTGCTGCCCGAGCCCGTCGACCCGGGCGCCGACCCCGAGGCCCGGGTCCAGCGGGCGGAGGAGCTCGACCACGCGCTGCTGCTCGTCCTCGGGAACCTCACTCCGGCCGAACAGGCCGTGTACATCCTGCGCGAGGCGTTCGACTACACGTACGCGGACATCGCCGAGAGGCTGCGGCTCAGCCCCGTCAACGTCCGCAAGATCGCGAGCCGCGCCCGCATGCGCCTCCGGGCCGCGCCGCGGGAGACCGTGGCCACGCGGGAACACCGGCGGCTGCGGGCGGCCTTCGTCGCGGCGGCCCGCGACGGGGACATCGCCTCCCTGGAGAACGCGCTCACCCCGGCCGTGCCGTCTCGGGCACGGCGGAACGGCATAACGTAACGAATGTGACGTACGACATAGCCCTCGCCCCCTCCGCCCTGTCACGGTTGACCGGGGGACCCCGGTCAACAAGGTGAAACCGCACGACGAAACCGAGGAGATCACCCCATGGACGCGCGTCTCGACTACTTCGGCCACCCGCTCGCCGCCAAGGTCCTCCGGCACATCAATTCGGCCACCAAGGTGCTGTCGGACTCGCCCCTGCCGCAGGCCACCCAGGAGCTGGTGAAGATCCGTGCCAGCCAGATCAACGGCTGCGGCTTCTGCACCGACATGCACACCAAGGACGCCACCCACGCGGGTGAGACGGTCCAGCGGCTCCACATGGTGGCGGCCTGGCGCGAGGCCACGGTCTTCACCGACGCCGAGCGCGCCGCGCTGCAGCTGGCGGAGGAGGGCACCCGGATCGCCGACGCCGCGGGCGGCGTCAGCGACGAGGCCTGGGCGAACGCCGCCAAGTACTACGACGAGGACCAGCTGGCCGCGCTGATCTCCCTCATCGCCGTCATCAACGCCTACAACCGGATCAACGTCATCAACCGTCAGCCCGCCGGGGGCTACCAGCCCGGCATGTTCGGCTGAGCGACCCGAGCCGCAGGGGCCGCGGCCGGTACCCGGAAGGGTGCCGGACGCGGCCTTTTCGGGCCCGCGTGCCCGGACGGACCAGGCCGCCTCGCGGGTGGGCACGGCCGGTCAGCCGGCGGCCGGGCGGGGAGCGCGCAGCCGGGCCCGCCGTTCCAGTTCTTCCTCGCCGACCAGTTCGAGCATGGGCTTGCCCGGGGCGCACATCATGGTCACCACGAACCGGGTCCGCGCGTCCGGCAGCGCGTTGCCGTCCTGGTAGTGGATGACGTCACCGCCCGGCTCCCAGAACGTGCCGCCGGCCTCGATCACCCGCTCGGGCTCCCCTTCCAGCTCGAAGCGGACGGCACCCTCGATGACGTATCCGAACGCCGGGCCCGAGTGGCGGTGGGGCGGGGTGCCCGGGTCGCCGGGCTCCCACTCCACGTACACGGTCATCGCCGAGGCGCCCTCGGGGACGGTGACCGGCGAGGCGTCCTGCAGCACTGTCGCCGCCGTCATCCAGCTCACCGAGGGGCCCTCGTGCCGCCCGTGTCCGTGACCGTCCCCGTGTCCATGCGCCTGGGCCGCGCCGTTGGCGTCGTCCGTCACCGTGTCACACCTTCCGCCGGGTCCGCCCCGCGTCGTCGAGGGCGGACGTCGTGCGCCGGGTGCGCGGTCGCGCCGCCCGGCCGTTCGACGTGTTGACCGGGGGTCCGGTGGTTCTGTGACACCGGACCTCGCCCCCGCGCGCCTGTCACAGATCGCGGGGCTGCGCTGTCTCACCTGATGCACCCTTGCGCGCGCGGTACACCGGCACAGCCGGTACGCCCGCGCGGCCGAACGGACCGGCCGCCCTCGCGCGGGCGCCGGACAATCGGCGTCACTCCCCCCTCAGAGAGGATTCCCCTATGAAGGTCCTCGTGATCGGCGGTACCGGACTCATCGGCTCGCAGCTGGTCGCCAGGCTCGAAGAGCGGGGCCACGAGGCGGTGGCCGCCGCTCCCCGGACCGGCGTCGACACCCTGACGGGTGAGGGCCTGACCGAGGCCCTGGAGGGCGCGTCGGTCGTGGTCGACGTGTCGAACTCCCCCTCGTTCGCGGACGACGCCGTCATGGACTTCTTCCGCACCTCGACCACTCATATCCTCAAGGCCGCGGCGGACGCCGGCGTGGCGCACCTGGTCTCGCTCTCCGTGGTCGGCACCGACCGGCTCCAGGAGAGCGGCTATTTCCGGGCCAAGCAGGCACAGGAGGAGCTGATCAGGGCCTCGGGCCTGCCGTACTCGATCGTCCACGCCACGCAGTTCTTCGAGTTCGTGCGGGGCATCGCCGCGTCGGCGGCGGACGGTGACGTCGTACGGCTGCCCTCCGCGAAGATCCAGCCCCTGTTCTCCGGCGACGTCGCGGCCGCCGTGGGCCGTACGGCGGTCGGCGCCCCGGTCGGCGGCATCGTGGAGGTGGCCGGCCCGGAGACCTTCGCCCTCGACGAGCTCGTCCGCATCGGCCTCGCCGCCCAGGACGACCCGCGCGCCGTCGTGGGGGATCCGCGGGCCCCGTACTTCGGCGCCCGGCTCCAGGAGACCACCCTGCTGCCCGGCCCCGACGCGCGGCTCGCCAGACCCGGTTCGCCGACTGGCTCGCCCGGCAGAGCTGAGCCGCCGGGGTACGGGGCCCGGGGACCCGGGTCCCCAGACGTGTGTCACAGATCCGCCGGCCATCCGGTCAGTCGTACGAAGGGGCGGTACGGGCACCCCTGACCCCACGCCCGCCCGTACCGTCCCCCTCGCCGGAGAACCGCCACCCCGCGAATCAGGAGCCCCGCCCCATGCGCGACGAGCAGCCCTTCGTCCTCGACCCCGCCAGTGCCGACCATCACGCCGAGGACCGGGCGCTGCGCGCCCGCGGCGCGGCCACCCGTGTGGACATTCTCGGCGTGACCGCGTGGTCCGTCTCGGATCCCGCCCTCCTGAAGCACCTGGCGACCCGCCCGTACGTCTCCAAGGACGCCCGGGCGCACTGGCCGGCCTTCGCCGAGACGGTCGCCACCTGGCCGCTCGCGCTCTGGGTGGCGGTCGACAACATGTTCACCGCCTACGGAGGCGACCACCGCAGGCTGCGCCGTCTGATCGCCCCGGCCTTCTCCCCCCGCCGGATAGCGGACCTGACACCGGTCGTCGAGGGCCTGGTCACGGACCTCCTCGACGAGCTGGACGCGCTGCCCGCCGGGGACGTGGTCGACCTGCGGGAGCGGCTGGCGTACCCGCTGCCGATCGCGGTCATCGGCCGGATGCTGGGCCTGTCCTCCGCCCGGCTGGCCGGGCTGCGCACGGTGGTCGACCGTGTCTTCGCCACCACCCTCTCCGCGGCGGAGGCCGCCGAGAACACGGCCACCCTGTACCGGCTGCTGGACGCGCTGATCGCGGAGAAGCGGGTCTCCCCCGGCGACGACATGACGTCCTTCCTCATCGCGACCCGTGACGAGGAGGGCGACGGCGGCACGCTGACCGCCGCCGAACTGCGCGGCACTCTCGTCCTGATGCTCAGCGCCGGGTACGAGACGACCGTGAACGTCATCGACCAGGCGGTCGCCTCCCTGCTGACCGACCCGGCGCAACTGGCCCACGTCCGCGCGGGGCGGTGCGACTGGGGCGACGTCGTCGAGGAGACGCTGCGCCACGAGCCGTCCATCAAGCACCTGCCGATGCGCTTCGCGCTCCAGGACATCCCGTTGCCCGACGGGCGGACGATCCGGGCCGGGGAGGCGATCCTCTCCTCGTACTCCGCCGCCAACCGGCACCCGGACTGGCACGGTGAGGACGCCGACCTCTTCGACGCGACCCGGGCCTCGAAGGAGCACCTGGCGTTCGGGCACGGCGTCCACTTCTGCCTGGGCGCGCCGCTGGCCCGCCTCGAACTCGTCACCGTGCTGCGGGAATTCTTCGCCCGCTTCCCGGAGGCCCGGCTCGCCGCACCCGCCGACTCCCTGCGGCCCCTGCCGACCCTCATCAGCAACGGGCACGTGGAACTTCCCGTCGTACTGCGGCCGGCCGACGCGTGACCTGGGGCCGGCCTCTGCCGTCGGCGGGTCCCGGCGGCCGTGCGGCCGGGGCCGGTGGCCCTCGGAGCGGGCACGACTCTCACAAGCGCGGTCCGAAGCCCCTCTTCCGGCAGGTGTGCGGGGGGCCGCCGAGGCCTGGGTCAGCCGGGCAGTTCCGCTTCGAGGAGCGCCAGTTCGGCCGCGGTCAGCGTGACCCGCGTGGCCTCGGCCGAGGCCGTGATGGAGGCCGGCCGGCTGGCGCCCGGCACCGGGATCACGGCCGGGGAGCGGGCCAGTAGCCAAGCCAGGGCGATCTGCTGGGGACTGACGCCGTGCGCGGCGGCGAGGTCGTGGAAGGCGGTGCCGGCCGAGGTCGCGCCGGAGGGACCGTCGAGGGAGCTGCGGGAGATGCCGCCGAGCGGGCTCCACGGCAGGAAGGCCAGGCCGAGTTCGGTGCTGAGCCGCAGCTCGGGTTCGCTGTCGCGGACCGCCGGCGAGTACTGGTTCTGTACGGAGACGAGCCCGGCCCCGAGGATCGCGTGCGCCTCGCGGATCTGGGCGGTGGTCACGTTGGAGAGGCCCGCGGCGCGGATCGTCCCCGCGTCGAGCAGCTCGCGCAGGGCACCGACGGAGTCCGCCCACGGCACGTCGGGGTCCGGCTTGTGCAGCTGGTAGAGGCCGATGGCCTCGACGCCGAGGCGCCGGGCGGATGCCTCGGCCGCGCGCTTGAGGTGGTCCGGGGTCCCGGTGACGGTCCAGCTGCCGTCACCGGGGCGGCCGCGCCCGCCCTTGGTCGCGACGAGGACCTGCGAGGTGTCGCCGCCGTAGCGGGCCAGGGCGCGGGCGATGAGGAGTTCGTTGTGCCCTTCCTCCCCCGCGTGCCAGTGGTAGCTGTCGGCGGTGTCGATGAGCGTGACCCCGGCGTCGAGGGCGGCGTGCACGGTGGCGAGGGCGCGCCGTTCGTCCGGGCGGTGCTCGATGGAGAGCGGCATGGCGCCCAGGCCGACGGCGCCGACGGCGGTGTTCCCGATGCTGCGGAGCTGCATGGCGACCTTGTTCCTCGTTCCTCGGAGGGGAAGACGGCGGACACGGCGAGGCTTCGGCGGTGTCCCGGACCCGTTGCGTGGCTCCATCCTGGACACCTAGGGTCACCAGTGGAAGTAGTGATTCGCTGGATACGTATGAAGGAAAACTGTTGATCGACGTGCAGCGGCTCCGCGTCCTGCGGGCGGTGGCGGAACACGGCAGCTTCAACCGGGCGGCCCATGCCCTGCGCCTCACCCCTTCCGCGGTCTCTCAGCACGTGGCCGCCCTGGAACGCAGTCTCGGCACTCCGGTCGTCACCCGCAGCACACGCGGCGTCGTCCTCACCCCGCCCGGCCGGATCATGGTCGGTGCCGCCGAGTCGGTCGCCGCCGAACTCGCCCACGCGCGGCGGCAGGTCGACCGGCTGGGCACCGGACGCACCCAGCTCACGCTCGCCACCTTCACCAGCGGCGGCAGGCTGCTGCTCCCCGGCGCGCTCGGCCGGCTCACCGCCGCGCATCCCGGCACGGTGCTCCACGTACGGGAACACGAGCCCGAGGACAGTCTGCCCCTGGTCCGCGAGGGCACCGTGGACCTCGCGCTCGCCTACCGCTTCGACGGCCCGCTGCCCGGCCGGCCGGGGCGGAGCCGCAACGTGCGGTGGACCCGGCTCCTGGAGGACCCGCTGCGGGTCGTCCTGCCGGAGTCCCATCCGCTCGCGGACCGCGCCGCGCTCGACCTCGCCGAGCTGGCGGCCGAGCCGTGGGTGCTCGGCTGCCTCAAGACCGAGGCGTATCTGCGCCGTTACGCGGAGCGGGCCGGTTTCGACGTGGAGGTACGCGGCACGACCAGCGACTACTTCTTCGCCCGCTCACTCGTCGCGGCGGGCATGGGCGTCTCCCTGATCCCGTCCATCGCCTTGGATCCCCCGATGCCGGGGCTGCGCGCGGTTCCCGTCAACCCGCCGACGCCCACTCGGCACATCGGCGTCGCGACGATCGACCGCGGCCACGACCATCCCCCGGTCGCGACGCTCGTCGAGGCGCTGCGCGAGCGGGCGGCGGCGCTGAACGCGGCGTGAGCGGGGGCCGGTGCGGCCAGGGGCCCGTCGTCGGGCACGCACCGGCGTACCCGACGACTCAGCCCGGGAGGGAGCCGAGCCAGTCGACGAGCAGGCGGTTGACCTCGTCGGGGCGTTCCTGCTGGATCCAGTGCCCGCAGCCGTCCAGGACGTGACAGGAGGCCAGGCCCGGGAGGGTGGCCGGGAAGGCGTCGATCGCGTCGGCCATCCAGGCGGTGGAGGCGTCCAGGGCGCCGCCGGCGAACAGGGCCGGCTGCGTGATCGGGGCACCGGCGTATTCGGCGAGGTCTTCCCAGTCGCGGTCCATGTTCCGGTAGCGGTTGAGGGCTCCGGTCAGGCCGGTGCGCTCGAACTCCCCGGCGTACACGTCGAGGTCCTCCTCGGTCAGCCAGCCGGGCAGCGCGCCGCCGGGGAAACGGTCGCGCAGCCGGCCGCCGGCACGGGCCACGAAGTGCGGGTCGGGCGCTCCCTCGGCCGGCATGGTGTCGGCGGACAGGGCCGCGTAGAAGCCCGCGATCCAGCCCCGGACGTCGGGCTCGATCTCCGCCTCGGCGCGGCCGGGCTCCTGGAAGTACGAGACGTAGAACTCCTGCTCGGGACCGCCGATCCGGCCGAAGATCTCGGAGGGGCGGGGCCCGCCGGGCGGCGCGTACGGGACGCTCAGCAGCCCGACGGCGCGGAAGATCCCCGGGTGCAGGAGCGCGGAGGCCGCCGCGATGTTCGCCCCCCAGTCGTGTCCGACGACCACCGCGCCGTCCTCGCCGAGGGCGCGCACCACGGCGGCGTTGTCCGCCACCGGGTCGAGCATCCGGTAGGCGTCCGTCGCGGCCGGCCGGGAGGAACGGCCGTAGCCGCGGACATCGAGCACGACGGCCCGGTACCCCGCCGCCGCGAGGGCCGGGAGCTGGCGGCGCCAGGAGTACCAGGACTCGGGGAAGCCGTGGACGAGCAGGACCAGCGGTCCGGTGCCCTGCTCGACCAGGTGCAGGCGCCCGGCGGGTGCCTCGATGGTGTGGTGGCGCGGGCCGGCTGACGGCGCGGACGGGTGCATCGTTTCTCCTCGGTTCACGGGGTGGCCGCGGGTACCCGCTGATCATGCGGCGCCGTGGCCGCCCGACGCGAGCAGCCTTGCCGTCCTGGCAAACTGGCAGGACAGGGCCGGCGGAGGCGGCACGGCCGAGAGGGCGGGGCGAGATGACGGACGACGAGGTGGCCGACGCGCTGGCGGGCATGGGTCCCCGGCTGCGGGCCGCGCGCGAGCGACGGGGCGTCACGCTCACGGGTGTCGGCGAGGCGACCGGTATCGCGCCGAGCACGCTCTCGCGGATGGAGACCGGCCGGCGCAGGCCGACCCTGGACGTACTGCTGCGTCTCGCCAAGGCGTACGGCGTCTCCCTGGACGAACTGGCCGGCACCGCGCCCGCCCCCGCCCCCGCGCCCGGACCGCGCGCCGCGGCGCCGCGGCGGGCCGCCGACGGGAAGGCGGTGCTGCCGCTGACCCGGTACGTGGGCGGCCTGCACGCCCACAAGCACGTCCTGCCCGCGATCGACGCGCCGCCGGCCCGACCGCGGCAGGCCTCCCACGAGGGGCACGCGTGGCTGTGCGTCCTGTACGGACGGCTGTGGCTGGCGCTCGGCGACCGGGACGTGGTCCTGGACGCCGGGGACGTGGCCGAGTTCGACGGCCGCACCGCGCACGGAGTCGCGAACGCCGGCCCCGGCGGACCGGTCGAATACCTGATCATGTTCGGGCCTCAGGGGGAACGCCCCCGCCCGCGGACCCCGGTTCCCGGCGGCGGCCCCGGCGGCGGGGTCGGCGGCGGGGCCTGATCGACGCGTCGGGCCGTCGGTCCCGAGCGGAGCCGCCGTACGTCGCGCGCCGGCCGTGCGGATGCTCCCCGGCCCCGGAAAAAGAGGTGGCCGCCCCCGCCGCACCAGGCTGTCCATCCGTGTGCGGCGAGAGGCGGCCACCCGTCTCTGGGGAGGGCTCCTCCGGTGGTGCTACTCCGGCGGCGCCGCCTCCGGGGTGGTCGCGCGCAGGTCGGCGAGCAGTTCCGCCTGGCCCGCGAGAACGCCGGAGAGGATGGACCGCGCGACGGCAAGCAGTTCCGCCACCTGCGGGTCGGTCAGGGTGTAGTAGACGGCCGAGCCCTCGCGGCGGGCGACGACCAGGTTCGACCGTCGGAGCACCGCCAGCTGCTGCGAGAGGTGCGCGGGCTCGACCCCGACCTCGGCGAGCATCTCGGACACGGCGTGTTCGCGCCGGCTGAGCAGTTCCAGCACCCGGATGCGCACGGGATGGCCGAGCGTCTTGAAGAACTCCGCCTTCAGTTGGTAGAGGGGCGCGCTCAACGGCTCCACCCCCGCTCGCCGGGAAACGCCGCCGCCGGTGCGCCGGCCGTTCGCCCGCACTGCCACCGTGTCCATCGCGTCCCCCGTGTCCCTCGCGACCGCCGCGGCTCTCGCGTCCATCCCGCACTCATCGTCATGGGGCCATTTTCGCGTCTCCGGGGCCGCCGCACCGCGTCGGCCCCCGACCGAGTCCCGCGACGGGGCGCGGGGCGCCGCCCGCCGGGCACCCGTCGTACGCCCGCTCCGGCGTCCCTCACCGGGGCAGGGTGACCCATACGCTCTTCCCCTCGCCGTCCGGGTCCCGGCGGACCACGCTCGTACCGCCGGATCCGGCCATCACCTCGGCGATGACCGCGAGCCCGCCACCGCCCCCCGCGCCGGCGAGGACCCCCGGATGGTCGGGGTGCCGGTCGTGCACCGCGAAGGCGAGTGTCGTCGCGCCCGCGGCGAAGGTGACCGTGAGGCTGGGCGAGCGGGGCGCGGCGTGCCGGACGCTGTTGGTGACCAGTTCGCTGAGGATCAGCAGCGCCGGGCCCATGACGGGGTCGGTGCGTCCGATCCCCCACTCGGCGAAGGTCATCTCCGCCGTCTCGCGCACCACCCGTACCGCCGCCGGCAGCGTCGGCACCGTCAGGACGTGGCGCAGCGGCAGGGGCTCCGCCCGGGTGGTCGTGGTCACCGCGCCGCCGCCGTGCCGAGCCGGTAGCCGGTGACACTCTGCGGGGTGATCCGCAGCAGCGTGTCGTGCGGTCCGTACGTCCAGCCGGGCAGGGTGCGCCGGTAGTGCGCGGCCTCGGCGTCGCCGACCGGTTCGGCCGGGCCGGTGACGGTCACGCTCCAGCCGCCGCCCGCGCCCGTACCGATCTCGTCGGCGTGGTATGTGAGGGCGGGCCGCCCGCTGAGCACGTCGGCCTGGACGGGGGCCCGGACGACGAGCCGGCCGTACTCCATGACGTGGACGGCGGGGCGTACGAGGGTCTGTTCGCGGCGGGCGTGCACGAGGCGGCCCTGGGCCGCGCCTTCGAGGAGCCACAGGGCCTCGGCCCCGGTGACCTCGGTCATCCGGCGCGGGTTCGCCGGCGTCGGTGGTGTCGGTGTGGTCGGTGGGGTCGGTGTCTTCGGATTGGTCATCGGAGCGTCTTCCCCGCCTTCGCGGTCCGGCCGCCCGGGCGTCCCGTCGGCTGTACGGGCACGGACGCGGCGGTCGGCGCGGGGGTCGCGGCGGCGCTCTGTCCGGACAGGTGGGTCGGCGCGGGCAGGACCCCGGCGCCCTGGAGGTGGGCGCGGGCGCCGGCGATCGCCTCCGGGGTGGTGGCGAACTCCCGTCCGTCGAGCCGCAGCAGTTCCAGCGCGCCGACGGAGTCGAGCGCCCGGCGCTGCCCCGGCCGGATCCCGGAGGCGAGCACGACGATGCCGCGCCGGTTCAGTTTCTCCACCACGTCCTTGAGGACGAGCGCGCCGGTGGCGTCGATGGTGGTGACGCGGGACATCCGCAGGATCACCACGCGGACGTCCGCCACCTCGGCCAGTTCGAGGAGGAAGCGGTGGGCCGCGGCGAAGAACAGCGGGCCGTCGATGCGGTACGCGACGATGTGCTCGGCGAGCAGGGCGTGCTCCTCGGCACTGTGCTCGCCCGGCAGGTCGGCGCGGAAGTCGACCTCGGCGAGCCGGGCCTGCTTGGCCACGGCGCGCAGCGCGAGGGCGCCGGCCACCAGGAAGCCGATGATCACCGCGTACACGAGGTCGAGCGCCAGGGTGGCGACGGCGGTGAGGACGAGGACGACGGCGTCGGAGCGGGTGGCCTTGGCCATGGCGCGCAGCGAGCCGACCTCCACCATGCGGACGGCGGTGGCGATGAGGACACCGGCGAGCGCGGCGAGCGGGATCTTCGAGACGAGCGGGGCGGCCGCGAAGACGATCGCGGCGAGGACGGCCGCGTGGGTGAGGGCGGCGAGCCGGGACGAGGCGCCGGTGCGGACGTTGACCGCCGTACGGGCGATGGCGCCGGTGGCGGGGACGCCGCCGAACAGCGGGGCGACGAGGTTGGCGAGGCCCTGGCCGAACAGCTCCCGGTCCGGGTCGTGCTTCTGGCCCACGGTCATCTGGTCGGCGACCTGCGCCGAGAGCAGGGATTCCAGGGCGGCGAGCGCGGCGACCGCCACGGCCGGCGCGAGCAGCGAGCCGAACGCGGAGAGGTCGAGGAAGTCCAGGGACGGCGCGGGCAGTCCGGCGGGCAGGTCGCCGATCGGGGCGGCGGCGTCCAGGTGGAGGGCCTGGGCGACGACGGTGGCGGCGACCACCGCGACCAGGGAGAACGGGATGCCGGGCCGCCACCGGGCGCCGCCCAGCATGAGGGCGGCGACGCCGAGGGCGATCGCGACGGCGGTCCAGTTCGGGTTCTGGACGAAGGCCTCGACGGCGTTCCAGGTCACTTCGAGGACGCGGTCGCCCTCGGGCTTGGGGACGCCGAGGGCGTTCGGGACCTGCTGGAGGCCGATGACGAGCGCGATCCCCAGGGTGAAGCCCTCCACGACGGAGGCGGGGATGTAGGCCATGTACCGGCCGGCGCGGAGCACGGCGAGGCCGATCACTATGACGCCGGCGATCATGCCGACGGTGAGGACGCCGCCGGGGCCGTACTGCGCCACGATCGGGACGAGGACGACGGTCATCGCGCCGGTCGGTCCGGACACCTGGAGGTTCGAGCCGCCGAACAGCGCGGCGAGCGCGCCCGCCACCACGGCGGTCGCGAGGCCGGCCTCGGCGCCGAGCCCCGAGGAGACGCCGAAGCCGAGCGCGAGCGGCAGCGCGACGACGGCGACGGTCAGACCGGCGAGCAGGTCACGGCGCGGGTTGCGGGCCATGGCGATGAAGTCGGCGCGGACGGGCAGGAGGGCCCGCAGCCGGCGGAGCAGCGGGCTCATCGGGCCACGCTCCCGGTCTCGCGCAGCTCCTCCAGGAGCTCGCTGCGGCCGGCGAGCATCTCGGTGAGGATGCGCCGGGCGGCCTGCATCAGTTCGGCGACGTCGCCGCCGGCGAGCGTGTAGACCACGGTGGATCCCTCCCGGGTGGAGGTCACGATCCCGGACCGGCGCAGCACCGACAGCTGCTGGGACAGCGCCGAGGGTTCCACCTCGATCCTCGCGAGCAGGTCACGGACGGCCATGGGTCCGTTCTGCAGCAGTTCGAGCACGCGGATACGGACCGGGTGGCCCAGCATCCGGAAGAACTCGGCCTTCGCCTGGTACAGCGGAACCTGCACGGCCTCGGCACTCCTCACGCCCCGCGCGGGCGGGGCCTCGACTGGGGTTGTGCCCGCGGCTACCTGCGGGCACAACCACATCATCATGTAGCGAATTGCCAATTTCTGCAATTCACGCAGATGGCGAACCGCCGGTGACGAGCACCGTACGGCCCTCCGCCCGTCAGGCCTTCTTGACCACGCTGGACTTGAGCTGCATGGGGCCGAAGCCGTCCACCTTGCAGTCGATGTCGTGGCCGTCGACGCCGTCGACGAGCCGGATGTTGCGGACCTTGGTGCCGGCCTTGATGCCGCTCGGGCTGCCCTTGACCTTGAGGGTCTTGACGACGGTCACCGTGTCGCCGTCGGCGAGGATGTTGCCGACGGAGTCCCGGATCACCTTCTCGCCGTCGTCCTCGGCACTCTGACCGGCAGCGGCGGACGGGGTCCACTCATGGGCGCACTCGGGGCAGACCAGCAGCGCACCCATCTCGTAGGTGTAGGCGCTGGAGCATTCGGGGCACGGGGGCAGATTCTCGTTCACCGCGCGATTCTACGAGCGGAACCGTAAATTGCGAAAATCGGCAAATCGCGGATCCGGTAGCCGCGGGCCTGGCGAGGCAGACCCCGCGGCGGGCTTCAGCCGGCCGTACGGTGAGCGGTCTCACCCGGCGCCAGGACGCGGGTGAGGAGCGCCGCCAGGAGCAGGGCGGCGAGAGCGGTCAGGGCCGTGCCCGGCCAGCCGAAGGCGTCGAGCAGCGGAGCCGACACCGAGGTGCCGAGCGCGCCGGTCGTGAAGTAGAGGACGAGATAGACGCTGCTCAGACTGCCGGAACGGGCGGGGTCGAGCGCGATGATCCGGCTCTGGTTGGCGGCCTGCGCGGCGAAGCAGCCGGCGTCGAGGAGCGCGAGGCCGAGCGCGGTGACCGCGGGGGTGCGCAGGCCGGTGGCCAGGAGGACGGCGCCGGCCGCGGCGGTGAGCAGCGAGCCGGTGATCACCGTGCGCGGCGCGTACCGGTCGGCGAGGCGGCCGGTGAACGGGAGGGCGGCGAAGCCGAGCAGGCCGGCCAGGCTGTACAGGCCGATGGCGGTGGGTTCCAGCGCGTACGGCGGCTGCGCGAGGGCGAGGGCGAGGGTGACCCAGACGATGTTGAACGCGAAGTACCACAGCCCCCCGGTGATCACGGCGCCGCGCAGTCCGGGCCGGTCGCGCAGCAGCGGCGGCAGGGCGGCCAGCGTGGCCCCGTAACCGCGCCGCTCCGGCGGCCGCTGCCGGGGCAGCAGCACCGCCGCCGCGAGCGCGCCGAGCAGGACGAGACCGGCGAAGACGAGGAGCATCCGCCGCCAGCCGAACGCGTCGGTGAGGGCGCCGCCGACCAGCCGGCTGAGCAGGATGCCGGCCGACATGCCGGCGGCGACGGTGGCGACGCCGGTCCCCCGGCGGCCGGGCGGGGCGTGACGTCCGGCGATGTTGCCGGCCTGGGCCGCGACGCTCGCGGCGGCGCCGATGAGCAGGTACGCGGCCAGCAGCGGGAGCGGGCCGTGCGCGGTCGCGGCGAGGGCGAGGCCGGCGGCCAGGGCGGTGAGCTGCGCGGCGACCAGGCGGTGGGGGGCGAGGTGGTCGGTGAGGGGCAGCAGGAGGGCGAAGCCGGTCATCGAGCCGGCGAGCGCGGCCGTCGGGACGAGGCCGATCACCGACAGCGGGACGTCCAGGTCGGCGGCGACGGCGGTGAGCGCGGGCTGGAGGGCGTAGTTGTTCGCGATCGCCGTCCCGGCTATGAGCGCGAGGAGGAGCGTCCCGCCCCGGGGCAGGGGCCGGGTCACGGGCGCACGCCGCGGGTGAGGACGACGGCGTAGCGGCAGGGGGTGTCGGTGGTGTTGGCGAAGACGCGCGCGGTGGGCGCGCCGAGTTCGACGGTGTCGCCGGGGCCGAGTTCGTGGACCGTGTCGCCGTCGTGGAAGGTCAGCCGGCCGTCGAGGACCCAGACGAGCTGGCGTACGAAGGCGAAGGCGGCGGCCGGGTACGGCACGCGGGCGCCGGCCGGCAGCCGGATCTCGGCGACCTCGGCGGGGAAGCGCGGGCCGGTGATCTGGCGGCGCCGGTAGCCGGTGTCCGGGTCGCACCACTCGTCGGCGTCGTCCCGGCGGCGTACTCCCCCTCCCGCGTCGACGGCTCCCCCGCCGGCCGGTCCGTCGTGCCCCTCGGCGCCTTCGGCACCTTCGGCGAGGGCGAGCAGGGACGCGACGGTGAGTTCGAACGCCGCCGAGAGCTTGCCGAGGACCACGGCCGTGGGGCTGCTCTCGCCGCGTTCGATCCTGCTGATCATGGCCTGGGAGACACCGGAGGCGTCCGCGAGCCGGGCCAGGGTCCAGCCGCGCCGTTCCCGTTCGACGCGGACGCGGGCAGCGATCCGCCCCACCAGGGGATCTACTATGTTGGACATGAATCCAATATACGAGACGCAGCCCGCCGCGCCGGTCGTGCGCCCGGCCCGCCTGGAGGACGCGGAGGCGATCCGGGCGATCCGCAACCACGCGATCGAGCACTCGACGGCCCTGTGGACGCGGACCCCGCAGTCCCCCGCGGAGGGGGCCGCCTGGCTCGCCGTCCACCTGCGGCGCGGTTCGGCGCTCGTGGCCGAGGCGGACGGCGAGGTGGCGGGTTTCGCGGTCTACGGCCCGTGGCGCGAACTGGACGGTTTCCGGCACACGGTGGAGGACTCGGTGTACGTACGGGAGGGCCGGCACGGCCTGGGCATCGGCTCCGCGCTCCTCGCCGCCCTCATCGAGTCCGCCCGCGCGGCCGGCCATCATGTGGTGATCGCGGGCATCGAGGCGGAGAACACCTCGTCGATCCGGCTGCACCAGCGCTTCGGGTTCGAGCACGTCGGCACGGTGCCGGAGGTCGGCACGAAGTTCGGCCGCTGGCTCGATCTGGCGCTGCTGCGGCTGCCGCTGTCCTGACCGGCCATTGCCGCGTCGGGCGTCCGTCGCCCGGTCAGCGGGCGCCGAAGACCTGCGTCCAGTAGGGGCCTCCGGAGGTGTGCAGCCCGATGCCGATCTCGCGGAAGTCGCAGTTGAGGATGTTGGCGCGGTGGCCGGGGCTGTTCATCCAGCCCTCCATCACCTCGGCCGCGGTGGCCTGGCCCTTGGCGATGTTCTCGCCGTACGTGGACCACTGGTAGCCGGTGGCGGTGACGCGCTCGCCGGGGCCGTCGCCGTCCGGGTTGGTGTGGTCGAAGAAGTCACGGGCGGCCATGTCGTCGGACTGCCCCTGCGCGGCACGGGTCAGCAGGGAGTTCTCGGTGAGCGGTCCGCAGCCGGCCCGGGCGCGTTCGGCATTGACAAGGGAGACGACCTGCTGGGCGGCGGACGAGGAGCCGCTCTGGCCGGCGGCGGGCTTCGTGGCCTGGGGGCGCGACGCGGGCGCCTTGCTCGGGGGCGGGGTGGCCTTGTGCGTCGTCCGGCTCGGGGTGGGCTTGGGCGAGGCGGTCTTCTTGGGCTTGGCCGACGCGGAGGGGGTCGGGGACGCCGTCGCGGTCGCACTCGGGGACGGGGTCGCGGTCGGGCCGGCGGTCGCGGCCGTGGCGATGTCGGGGGCCGCGGCGCGGGTCGCGTCGGCCGGGTCGCCGTCGCCGTCCTCGGGGGTGGTGGTGAGGTAGAGGGAGCCACCGGCGACCGCGACCACGGCTATGCCCGCGGCGGCGACGGCACGGCGGCGGCCGCGCTTGCGCTCGCGCTCCTTGCGGCGGGAACCGCGCGGCCCCGACCCGGCGGCGTGCCGGGCGCCGCCCTCCTCACGGGCACCCGCCCGCGCGCCGGATATCGTCTCGTGGCCCCGCGTCATCTCGTTCCCCTGCTCCCTGCCGTATCCCGTCGTCTCGTATCCGGCCGCCTCGGCCCCCGCCCCGGTCCCGGCGGAGGCGACGAGTTCGAGGCCCGCGCGCTCGCGGACGCCGGCGAGGAGCGCCGCGGCCGGGGGGACGAGGAGCAGTCCGGCGAGCAGGCCCTCGGCGGGCACGAGGCCGTTCCAGAGGCCGGCGCAGTGCGGGCAGGTACGGGCGTGCCGGGCGATGCGCTTGCGCCAGAGCGCGGAGGGGTGGCCGTCCCAGCCGGCGAGGCCGGTCCGCAGGTCCGGGCAGAGCGGCCGGGTGCCCAGGGCGCGGACGACGATCCGGGCGGTCTCCAGCTGTTCCTTCATGCGCTGGACGCGTACGGCGGTGTGCTCCGGCGTCAGTTCCAGGGCGGCCGCGACCTCGTGGCGGGTGACCTCGCCGGCGCATTCCAGCCACCAGAGCGAGAGCAGCGCGCTATCCTCGGGCGCCAGCCAGCGGGTCGCCTGGGCGGTCTCGCGCCGCTGGCCGGACAGGTGCAGCCGGGCGACGGTCAGCTCCACGAAGTCGGCGCCGGGGTGGGCGAGGTCGCGGGCGTCGTCGAGGGCGTCGGTGGCCTGGCCGGCCTTCTGGCGGTGCCAGTGGGCGCGCAGGGTGTTCATGGTGATGGCGACGAGCCAGGAGCGGAAGCTGTCCGGGGAGCGCAGGGATCCGAGTCCGTCGAGCGCCCGCAGCATCGTCTCCTGGACGACGTCGTCGACGTCGTGGTGTCCGTTCAGTGCCCGGCCCACGATGTTGTAGACGAGTGGCAGATGCGTGCCGACGAGCCGGTCGCGCGCGTCCGGGTCGCCGCTTTGTGCGGCCCTGACCAGCTCCGTACCGTTCATCGCTGCCATGCCCTGCTTCATCCTGTCCGTCCTGCCTGTTGCCGGTGCCCTGTATCTGGGAGATCACGGGGCGGGCCCCGGATAACGGAAAGCGCCGGGGATTTTTCCACTTCTCCGTCGGACGTCCGGAACGGGGGCGGCGCACGGGCCGGCCGGAGGCGAGACGACACGACCTGACGGCGGGTCAAGAGGAGTAAAACTCCAGGGAATTGGTCTATGCCAATCATCGCCACGATGGGCAGGGGAAACGGCGACGGGCGACCCGGTCCGGTCTAGTCGCACTTTGGTCCAGACCATTGACCCGGTTCGGGGGCCGCGGCTATCCCCTTACTCAGCGCCCGCACCCGTTCGACTCCGCGTCATCCCCCGCGGACCGCACCACCCGGTACCACCCCGCACCATCCGGCACCTCCGCACCACCCCGTACCCTCCGCACCGCCGCGGGCGCCCGCCCCTCGACCACCCCCTCACACCCTGGGACTGACATGAGACGCATGCGTTCCCTGCGCGCGATGCTCGCGGCCGTCACCACCACCGTCGCCGCGGCCGGCCTGACCGCGCTCGCGGGCGGCACCGCCCAGGCCGCGACCCCGCTGCCGTCGCGGGTCTTCGCCCCGTACTTCGAGTCGTGGACCGGCGAGAGCCCGGCCGCCCTGGCCGCCGCCTCCGGCACCAAGCACCTGACCATGGCGTTCCTCCAGACCGCCACGAAGGGCTCGTGCACGCCGTACTGGAACGGCGACACCGGGATGCCGATCTCCTCGGCCGTCTTCGGCAACGACATCAAGACGATGCAGGCCCGCGGCGGGGACGTGATCCCCTCCTTCGGCGGCTACACCGCGGACACCACCGGCACCGAGATCGCCGACAGCTGTACCGATGTCAACAAGATCGCCGACGCGTACGAGAAGGTCCTCACGACGTACGAGGTGAGCCGCCTCGACATGGACATCGAGGTCGACTCGCTCGACGACAGCGCGGGCGTCGACCGCCGCAACAAGGCCATCAAGATCCTCCAGGACCGGGCCGCCGCCTCCGGGCGCACCCTGGAGATCTCGTACACGCTGCCCACCACGACCGCCGGCCTGGCGCCCAGCGGGCTCGCCGTCCTGAAGAACGCCGTGACCAACGGCGCGCGCGTCGACGTCGTCAACCTGATGACGTTCGACTACTACGACAACGCCGCGCACGACATGGCCAAGGATACCCAGACCGCGATCCAGGGGCTGTACAACCAGCTCGCCAAGCTCTACCCGAGCAAGACCCCGGCGCAGCTGTGGGGCATGACCGGCATCATCGAGATGCCCGGCGTCGACGACTTCGGCCCGGCCGAGACCTTCACCCTGGACAACGCCCGCACCGTGTACGACTGGGCCGTCTCCAAGGGCGTCAACACCCTGTCGTTCTGGGCGCTCCAGCGGGACAACGGCGGCTGTCCGGGCGGCCCGGCGGCCGACGACTGCTCGGGCATCGCGCAGAACACCTGGGACTTCAGCCACATCTTCAGCCCGTTCACGAACGGCGGGCCGACCGTCCCGGGTGACGACTTCTCGCTGACGGCCACCCCGTCCTCGGGCTCCGTCACGGCGGGCGCCTCGGGGACCACCACGATCGGCACCGCGGTCACCCAGGGCGCGGCCCAGTCGGTGAGCCTGGCGGCGAGCGGCGTACCGACCGGTGTCACCGCCTCGTTCAGCCCGGTCTCGGTCACGGCCGGCGGGACCTCGAAGCTCACCCTGGCGACGACCGCGAACGCGGTGTCGGGGACGTACCAGATCACCGTCACCGGCAGCGGCCCGTCCGCCGCGCACACCGCGACGTACACGCTGACGATCACCGGCGGCAACGGCAACCCGTGCACGGCCGCGCCGTGGGCCTCGGCCACCGTCTACACCGGCGGCCAGCAGGTCTCGCACAAGGGGCACAACTGGAAGGCCAAGTGGTGGACGACGGGCGAGGAGCCCGGCACCACCGGCGAGTGGGGCGTCTGGCAGGACCTCGGCGCCTGCTGAGCCCGCTGATCCGGCGGTACGACGCGCGTCACCACGCGGGTCTCCGACCGGGGCCGGTACGGGAGAACACCCCCGTACCGGCCCCGGCGGCATGTGCGGGGCGGGGCGGGGTGCGGTCGGTCGGTCGGTCGGCGATCGGCCCGCCCCGTCACCGTACGGACGCGGTCGCCGCACCCTCGGCGAGGGCGTACTCGGGCAGGGCGATGCCGCCGGCCTTCGCGAACTGCGCGGCGAGCAGGTTCCGCAGCGGCCACCGGGTCATCGAACGCATCGAGAGGTCCCGCAGCCGGATGCCGAGCCGGCCGGAGGGCGCGTACCCCGAGGCGCCGCCCGGGGGGAGTTCCTGGGCCTGGTCCACGAACGGGCGCAGCACCGTGTCGTAGCGGCCGAGGGCGCGGCGGTGGTCGCCGCCGGCGGCGCCGAGTTCACCGGCCAGGACGTACGCGCCGACCAGGGCCAGGCTGGTGCCGAGGCCGGTCAGCGGGGTGGCGCAGTAGCCGGCGTCGCCGAGCAGGACGACCCGGCCGCGCGACCAGCGGTCGAGCCGGACCTGCCCCATGGAGTCGAAGAAGAAGTCGGTCGCGGTGTGCATCGCCCGCAGCAGGCGCGGGGTCTCCCAGCCGACGCGGGCGAACCGTTCGGCCACCAGCGCCCGTTGGGCGGCGGTGTCGCGGCGGTCGTAGACGAGCGGCTCGGCCGTACGGAAGCTGAAGCCGGCCTTGAGCTCGCCAGGGAGGCGGCCGGGGCGGGCGGAGGCGACGAGGCCGCCAGGAGCGTTGTGCATGAGGTACCAGCCGTCGAGGTCGAGATCGAGGCCGGTGGCGGTGAACCAGGCGGTGTAGAGGCCGAGCGGCCGGACGCACTCCGACTCCGGGCCGAAGGCCAGCGCGCGCACCACGGAGTGCGGCCCGTCGGCGCCGACGACGAGGCCGAAGCGGCGGGGCGCGGCCTTCTCGAAGGTGACGGTGACCCCGTCGGCGTCCTGGTCGAGGTGGGTGATGGTGTCGTCGTACAGGTACTCCGTGTCGGGGAGCGTGGCCTCGTACAGCAGCCTCGCGAGGTCGCCGCGGAGGATCTCGATCTCGGACACGATGCCCTCGCCGCCGAAGCTGTCGGCGGGCATGCGGGCGGTGGTGCGGCCGGCCCCGTCGACGAGCGCGAGACCGCGCTGGTCGACGCTCTCGGCCCGGGCCCGCTCCATCAGACCCATGCGCTCGATCACGGTGCGGCCCGCGCCGCGCAGATCCACGGTCTGCCCGCCGGGGCGGGGGGCCGGGGCGCGTTCGACGATCGTGACCGCGAAGCCCTGTTCGCGTAGCCAGTACGCCAGTGCCGGCCCTGCGATGCCGGCGCCGCTGATAAGAATCCCGTTGTTCGCCATGCCGCGAATGTACGCCGTACGCTCGGCAGTACACAAGCGGGAAAGTCCGGTACACCAAGGCGAGTTGGAGACGAGTGCACTAGTACAGGGAGCAGGAATCCGCGTCGGTTCAGGGCTGTCGGCCGTCACCGGCGGCTAGGATGCGCGGCAGTAGGTGCACTAGTGCGGAGGGGTGGCGGCGTACCGATGGAGCGAGCAACCGAGGGACATGCCGGCGGGCAGTCGGGCAGGCCGGCGGCACCGCGCTCCGAAGGGATCGTCGACGAGCTGCGGCGGCGGATCGAGACGGGCGAGCTGGCGCCGGGCGACCGGGTACCGTCGACCCGCGAGATCACCCGGCGGTGGGGGGTCGCGATGGCGACCGCGACCAAGGTGCTCACCGAACTGCGCCGGGCGGGACTGGTCCGCGCCGTGCCCGGCGTCGGTACGGTCGTCGAGCCCCGGCCCGCGTCCTGCCCCGAACCGCCGCAGACCCGCCCTGTACGCCCCCCGCGTGCCACCGGCACTCCTCCGCAGCCCACCGCGCTCACCCTCGAACGGATCGTCACCGCCGCCGTAGCGGTCGCCGACACGGAGGGACTGGCGGCGCTGTCGATGCGCCGCGTGGCGGCCGATCTGGGGGTGGCGACGATGTCGCTCTACCGTCATGTGGCCGACAAGGACGACCTGCTGACGCACATGCTGGACGCGGCCTTCGCGGAGCGTCCGCTGCCCGCCGAGCAGCCGCCGGGCTGGCGCGCGCCCCTCGAACTCTCGTCCCGGCTGCTCTGGGAGCACTTCCGCCGCCACCCCTGGCTCGCTCCCGCCCTGTCGATGACCCGGCCGCAGCTGATCGTGTCGGCCCTGCCGTTCAGCGAATGGGTCCTCACCGCCCTGCACGCACACGGCCTCGACCTCGACACCGCCTTCACCGCGCAGCTGACGCTGTTCAACCACGCGCGCGCCATCGCCATGAACCTGGAGACCGAGCGGGAGGCCGAGGCGGACAGCGGCCTCGACGGCGAGGAGTGGATGGACACCCAGGAGCCCGCGCTCCTGGGCATCCTCGCCGACGGCCGCTTCCCCGCCCTCGCGCGAGTGGCCCGCGCGGGGTACGACCTCGATCTCGACGCCCTCTTCGAGTTCGGCCTCCAGCGCCTCCTCGACGGCCTCGCCCCGCTCGTCGACGCCCCGCCGGCGCGGTAGCGGGCCGGCCCGTGCGGCGACGAGGCGGGAAGCCGCGGGAGGAGAAGCCGCCCTCCTGTCTTCCCGTCACGCGGCGGCGTCGGCGCGTTGCCGGTGCAGCAGACAGGAGGCGACGACCACCAGCGGCCACAGGGCCTGCAGGAAGGTGACGGAGCGTTCGGCGATCCCGGCGGTGCCGTGCCGTTCCGTCTCGACGAGGAACCAGCCGGCGCCGAGGGTCATCGCGGTGGTCACCGCGACCGCCGGGACGGGCCGCAGCGCCCAGGGCGCGGGTCCGTCGGGCACGACGGCGAGGACGGGCCACGCCGCGAGCAGGGCGAACCCGGCGGCGGCCGCCGAGCCGTGCCGCATCGATCCCCCGCTGAGCGGAACCGGGAACAGGGCCACCACCAGCGCCACCACGCCGCCGGTCAGCGCGAGCCGCCCGGCGGGCCGCGCGGCGCGCAGCCCCCAGGCGGTGACCAGATGGCAGGCCCCGAGCCCCAGGAACGCACCCGTCATCACCCAGAACCCGGCGGCGCCGGAGGCCGCGAGCGCGCTGATCGTGTCCCGGGCGGGGTCGTAACCGGCGCCTTCCAGTGCGCCCGCGCCGATCCAGCCGCCGATCAGCAGGACGGGGCGGACCCGGACGAGATCAGCGCCCAGCGGGGAACGGCTCGCATCGATCCACCGTAATCCCGCCCGAGGCCACCGCCACGCGACGCGCCCCAGGGCCGGACGCGGCAGTGAAGACGCCGTGTCGCGTCGGGCCCCGGAAACGCCGGGCCATGGCGGCTCCTGAGGCAGTGTCCGCCCCCGTCGCGTGGACCGCGTGCGGGAGATCGCGGCGGCCGTGCTCCACCCCGGCGGCGACAGGCAGCGGTGAGCTCCGGCACTCCCATGTCCCCGATCCCGTTCGCACCGGCCGGCCTGAGCCGCCGGGCCAGGAGTTTGGTGAAGGCCGACGGCATTCGTCTCCCCCGGCAGGACCTCCGACGTGACCGCGCCGCGTGGCTCGCCCACGGGATCTCCGCCACCGAGATCAACCGGGCCGCCGCGGGGCTCAGGCGTCGGACGGCCGTGGGTCCGCCGTGATGCGGTCGGCGGCGGCCGCCGCGAGCCGAGGGTCCTCCGTCAGCCACATGAGCAGATGCTCCTGGACGGCCGACGCGACGGATTCCCGCACTTCGGCATTGCCCAGGACGGCACGGGGGGCACCTTCGAACTCGGGGCGGTCGAGTCTTATTGAGACGACCGCGGTCAGGCCGGGCCGGGCAGCCGGTCGGTGAACGCGGTCACCGCCGCCTTCACGTCCTCCGCCGTCCACTCCAACCCCTCGGCCGCCACCGTCACTTCGGTGAACGCGAGGCCCGGTGGTTCCCCCGGGGCCGGGAACCACCGGTGGAACCGCGTCGTGCCCGTCTCCTCGGCCAGCCGTACCGCGGCCCCCGTCAGCACGTCGTGTCCGTACGGCAGCCAGACCTGGAACCGGTGGATGTGCGGCACCCCGGGATGCACCCGGAACCACGGCACCCCGGCCGCCTCGAACCCCTGGGCCAGGGCCGCCGCGACCACCTTCGCGTGCGCCACGTACTCGGGCAGCCGGGGCAGTTCCTTCTCCAGGCCCAGCAGCGCGCTCAGCACCGCCGGGTACTGGTGGAACAGATCTCCCCCGTACCGATGCCGCCAGGCCCTCGCCTCGTCGGCCAGCCACCGCGGCCCCGCCAGTGCCGCGCCCGACATCCCGCCCAGCGACTTGTAGAACGACACGTACACGCTGTCCGCGAGTGCCGCGATCTCCTCCACGCCGCGGCCGAAGTGCGCGGTGCACTCCCGGATCCGCGCCCCGTCGACGTGCACGATCGCGCCCCGCTCCCGGGCGGCGTCCACCACGTCGGTCAGCTCGCCCCAGGCCGGCAGGGCGAAACCGGCCTCGCGCAGCGGCAGTTCGAGCATCAGCGCGCCGAAGGGCTCGTCCAGCGCCCGGGCTTCGCCGGCCGTCGGCAGCCGGGGCCGGGTCGTCGGATGTACGGTGCGCAGCCCGCTCACCGCGGAGAAGGCGCCTCGCTCGTCCGTCTCGGGGTGCGACCGGGGATGCAGGGCCACGGTGCGGTTCCCGGTGCGCCCGGCCCAGCAGCGCAGCGCGATCTGCTGGGCCATGGTGCCGGTGGGGAAGAAGACGGCGGCCTCCTTGCCCAGGAGGCGGGCGGTGCGCCGTTCCAACTCCGCGACGACGCCGTCGCCGTACATGTCGACCCAGTCGTCGAGGTCGTACACGCCGCCCGCGTCGGCCACGAGGCCGGCGAGCCGGTCGCCGATCCGGTGCTCGGCGGCGAGCCGGGACAGTACCTTCGTCGCGCCCCGCCAGGCGTTCAGTCGGCGGAGTCGTGGATCCGTGCCAGGGCTGTCGGTCATCCGGCGATCATCGTGGACGGGGCCGGGCCCGTCACCGGAGTTTCCCCCTCCTCCGGGCGGCCCCGCCCGGCGCCCGGCGACGAGGAGGCCGGGGGTGGGCGACGTATTCTCGGCTTCTCCGCGCGGCACGCGTGGCGAGGAACGGGAAGAGGTCGGGACCAGGTGGCGCAGCGGAACAGGACCGGCTCGGCGGCGACGGCACCGGAAGCGGCCCCGGCGGCGGCCGGGGCGGTTCCGCTGAGCGCGCGGGCGCGCGAGGAGGTGCTGCACCGGATCGTCGACCGGCGGTACGCGCAGGGGGCCCGGCTCGTGGAGCGCGAGGTCGCCGAGGAACTGCACATGTCCCGCGTGCCCGTACGCGAGGCGCTGCGCGCGCTGGTCGCCGAAGGGCTCCTGGAGCTGCTGCCGCACAGCGGCGTGCGCGTCCGGCGGCTGGAGCACGCCGACGTGGAGCATCTGTACGAGGTGTGGGAGCCGCTCGCGATCCAGGCGTCCCGGCTCGCGGCCCGGGCGGTGGCCGCCGGGGACTCCGAGGGGCCGGCGGCGCTGGCGGGGCTGCTGCGCCGAGCGGAGGAGGCCGCGGCGGCCGGCGAGGGGGCCCGGGAGGTGGCCGCGCACACCGCGTTCCACGAGCGGATCGTGGCCATGGCGCGCAACCCGCTGCTCGCCCGCACCCTGGAGCAGCTGAGCTGGCAGCTGCGGCTGCTGTTCGGGCTGCGCGCGGAGCCCGCGCACATGCGGTCCCAGCACGCGGAGATGTACCGGCACATCGCGGCCGGGGACCCGGAGGCCGCCGCGGCCTGCACGCTGCTGCACGTACGCGACAGCCGGACGGTGGCCCTGCGCAGTCTGTTCGGCGACGGACACCCGGGCAGCACCGAAAGCTGACTTGTATACCAAGCACGCAAAGGGGCCGAGAGAACACACGGAGAAGACCCTCTTCAGCCGGGATTCTTGTTCGCGATCGACCTCTTGGTATACAAAGTAGGGGGTCGTTATCCCAGAGTCGTCATCCCTCTCCCCCTAGGAGCTCCCATGAGCGTCGGCGCCGCCTCCCCGGATCGGGCCGTGGTCTTCCGGAACGTCCGCCCGTTCGGCGCGGCGGAGTCCGTGGATCTCGTGGTCGTGGACGGCGTGATCGCCGAGGGACCCGCGCCCAGGAGCGCGGAGGTCGTCGACGGCGGGGGCCGGGTCGCCCTGCCGTCCCTGGTGGACGCGCACATCCACCCGGACAAGACCTCCTGGGGCGGCTCCTGGGTGTCCCGCCGCCCGGCGGGCGGACTCGCCGACTACGTCGCCCAGGACGTGGAGCTGTTCGAGGCGCAAGACCGGCCGGTCGGGGAGCGCGCGTACGGGCTGATGGCCCACGCGGTCAGCCGAGGCACCCGGGCCATGCGGGCGCACGCCGACGTCGCCCCGGCGTACGGGACGGCCTGCCTGGACGGTGTGGCGGAGGCGCGCGAGCGGCTGCGGCACGCGCTCGACGTCCAGATCGTGGCCTTCCCGCAGCACGGCGTGATCCGCGCGCCCGGCACCGCGCGGCTCCTGGAGGAGGCCGTACGCGGCGGCGCGGTCGACATGATCGGCGGCATCGACCCGATCGGTTTCGACCACGCCCTCGACGAGCAGCTGGACCTGGTCTTCGGCCTCGCGGACCGGTACGGGATCGGGGTCGACCTGCATCTGCACGACCGCGGCGGCAACGGCGTCCAGGCGCTGCGCGGCATCGTCGAGCGCACCCGCGCGCTGTCGCTGGCCGGCAGGGTCACCGTCAGCCACGTGTTCTGTCTGCCGGCCCTGTCCGACCGTGAACTGGGCGCGCTCGCGGCCGATTTCGCCGATCAGGACATCGCGCTGACGACGGTGGCCCCGTCCGAGTCGCTGGTGCTGCCGGTGGCCCGGCTGCGCGAGCACGGCGTCCGGGTCGGGCTCGGCTCGGACGGGGTGCGTGACTCGTGGAGCCCGTTCGGCAACGCCGACATGCTGCACCGCGCCCATCTGCTGGGCTGGGTGACGGACGTCCGCCTCGACGAGGAACTGACGGACTGCCACCGGCTCGCCGCCGACGGCGGCGCCGATGTCATGGGCCTCGCGCACGCCGACTTCACGCCCGGCGCGCCCGCCGACTTCGTGCTCGTACGCGGTGAGGGGCTGCCGCAGGTCGTCGTGGACCTGCCGCGGCGGGACCTGGTGGTGCACGGCGGCGTGGTGGTCGCCCGGGACGGCGAGTTCCTGGGCTGACGGCCCCGCCCTCACCGCTCCCCCCGCCCCGGTCGGCCCCGGTCAGCCCTCAGTCCGCCGAATCGCCGCTCCGCGCCGCCGTCTCGATCGCGCGGCGCAGGGCGGCGCGGTCGGGCACGCCGTCGAGGCCGTCGGGGGTGCGGTAGAGACGGCAGGTCAGCGCGGGCTTCGCCCCGCCGGGCGGGGCGAACGGGTCGCGGCCGTCGACGTGGATCGACGGCGAACCGAGGAATCCGGTGCGCTCGGCTTCCGCCTCGTCGGCGATCACCCGGGTGGTGAACGCCTGGCCGCCGAGTCCCGCGTCGGCGAGGGCCTCCCGTACCCGCTCCTCGGCCGGTTCCTGGTGGGGGCAGTCGGGTACGACGAGGACCTCGACCCGTACGTGTCCGTGGTTCGTGTGTTCCTGGTGGTCCTGCTGCCCCTGGTGGTCCATGGTTCCAGGATCACCCGTCCGGCCGGCATCCGGCACTCTCGGGCCATGGATCGCGTCAACTCCGGCTCGGTCCGCTCGGTCCGCTCGGGACGGTCCGCTCAGGGCAGTCCACTCGGAAGGGTCCCTCCGGAATCCGACGCCCGGCCCCCCTTCGTATGCGGGCTGCCGCCTCTCGTCACTGCCGAGGCGGCTGCTCCGGAGGCTTTCCCTCGGCGCCGAGCTGCCGCTTGGCCTGCTCCTGCGCGGTGTCGACCTGGCCGCTGTACTTGCCCTGGGTCCGCTTGTCGGCCATGTCGCCGCCCTTGTCGACGGCCTTCCCCGCTTGGTCCTCGTGTCCCTTGAGCATCTGCTTGAGCTTGTCCAGCATGGACATGGAGAGCCTCCTTGAGTGGTTCCCCCGTCCTTCACAGGATCGCGGACGCCCCCCTGTGCCGCATCCGCAGCCGCGCGCGCCGACGACGCTCCCGACGCCGGCCCAGTGACTCCGTCTCTCACCGCGCACCGGTACCCCGGGCGTTCCGTACGCCCGGGGCACCGGTCAGGGAGTCCCGCGTCAATCAGCGCGTGGCGCCGCCGCCGCGCGCGACGGTGAACGCGCACCAAGCCGTCCACTCGGAGGAAGCGGAGGCGTCCCGTACCCGCACGCGCCAGCGGTAGGCGCCGTCGCCGAGCGTGCCACGGGGCAGCTGGAGGGCGGCGTCATGGCTGGTGTCGCTGGTGAGCTGACGGCGCAGCACGTTCTTCCCGGCGGCGGTGTCGATCTCGAAGGCCACCTTGCGGCGCGGGCCGGGGTGCTCCGGCTCGGCGCTGCCGGGCGGGGCGACCGACTCCAGGGTGGCGGCGAGCGTCGGGGTCTCGCCGCTGACGACCGGGTCGCCGGACGGGTCGCCGCACTGCTGGAAGCCGGCGTACGAGCCGTCGGAGATCCGGGGCGCCTCGGGGGTGGGCAGCAGCCGGCCGTCACCGGCCGCTGCCACCGCGACGGGAGCGGCGGGCGCGGCAGGCGCGGCGGCAGGGGCCGTGGACGGGCCGGCCAGGGCCATGGGTACGGCGACGGCGCCGAGCGCGCAGGCCGCGACGAGCGCGATCGTCACCCGGCGGCGGACGCCCGGTCGCTCCGCGCCGCCCTGCCCGGGGCGCTGTCCGGTGCCCCGGCGGGGCTGGGTCGGCACACGCATGTCGGTGTCTCTCCTCCTCATCGGCGGCCTACTTCACGTAGAGCGTGTGGTCGGGTTCGGGCGCCTGCACCTGGGTGCACCGGTAGCCGCTCCAGCGGTGCTCGGCGACGAGACGCTTTCCGGCCGCCTGGCAGCCGGCGAGGTTGTGCAGCGTCTCGTACGCGGTCCAGTCGGCGGCCGTGTTCGGCTTCAGCCGGTTGGCGGAGCCGTACGCGGCGGCGCCGGCTCCGGCGGTGAGTCCGTCCGAGCCGTCCCAGCGGTAGTGGACGCCGAGCCAGACCCGGCTGAGCGCGTCCTCGGTCGCCGCGCTCGACACCGAGGTGAACGTCCGGGTGGCGCCGGGGGCGTTGGGGTCCTCGGTGGTGGCGGTCCAGGTCAGCTGGTCGGTGCCGAACCACGCCTGGGTGGCCTTCGCCCAGGCTCCCGCGAAGGTGGCGTGGCCGGAGACGTAGGCGGGGAACGGCGGGCTGAAGTGCCGGCCGGTCCGGTCCTGGGAGAGCGGCTGCCAGTTCGGATCGGCGGTGGTGTTCGCGTTGCCGTCGCCGTCGACCCGGATCGCGGTCTCGGGCCGCCACAGATCGATGTCGGTCTGGTACTTCTGGTCCCAGGCGACGACCGCCGCGTCGGCGAGCGCGAAGGCGGTCAGGGCGAACAGCTTGGCGTTGCCGGCGACCGTGGTCCCCTGCTGGCGCGACAGGATCTGGGTCTGCTCGAAGAGCTGGCCCGGCGGCTTGTAGGTGCCGTCGAGGTCGTTGGCCCAGAACAGTGCCGCCGTGGTCTGGTCGGCGGTGCGCGCGGTGGACTCGGCCGAGCCGACCGTCTTCACCTCGTTGACCTGGTCGGCGTACGCCTGCCCGGCCAGCAGGCTGCTCATCACGCTCTGTCCGCCCGGTCCGGGGGTGCGGAACTGGCTGCCGCTCGCCATGCCGAACGGCTTGACCAGGCCCCACTGCGGGGTGGCGCCGTCGCCGGTGCCGGTGGGCCGCCAGGCGCCGGGCTGGGTGGAACCGGTGTACGGGGCGCCGGGTGCCGAGCCGTCGTTCTGCCGGGCGGCGGTCATCGCGGCGGCGGCCTTCTGGCCGACCTCGGTGCCGGCGGCACGCTGCGCGGTGGTGACGGCGGCCGGGATGGTGGCGCGGGCGGCGGCGATCTCGTCGTCGAAGTTCAGCGCCGGGTAGAGCGAGCGCAGGACGTCGAACGCGGCGTGGTCGATGGCGCTGTTGACGTCCGGCAGGGCCCCGTTGGAGGCGCCGGCCTTCACCAGGTAGGGGTCGCCGAGGCACTTCGTGGCGCCTTCGGCGCAGCGGGCGGAGTTGGCGGCGTCGTAGATCGCGCCGTGCATCATCGCGCCGGCCCGGGCGAGCGGGCCGGGAGCGCCGCCGGCCTGCCGGAAGGTCTCCTGGAGGACGTCGTTCCAGTAGACGACGTGGTCCTTGACGGGGTCGGCGGGCGTCTCGTACGTGACGAGGATCGACGGCGCGGTGCTGGTCTGCGCGGAGGCGAAGACCTTGAACGCCGTGGTGTCGGCCTCGTCGGTGGCGCGCAGGCCGATGGTGTCGACACTGCCGGCGGGGTTGGCGGTCTTCGACCACTGCTGGACCAGCGGGGTGATGTCCTCGGATATCCAGCGGGTGCCGCAGTCGGTGTTGCCGTGCGTCTGGGTGGAGGTGGTCACCTTGGTACGCCAGGCGGGCTGGGTGCCCCAGCGGGTGGCGGCGGACGCGGTGCCGGTGTCCCAGATCTCCCAGGAGCGCGGGGTGCACACGTCGGACCAGGTGGCGTAGAGGTTGAGTTCGGCGTTGAGGATGTCCTGGCCGGTGACGGCGGGGTTGCGCGGGAAGTTGACGAAGGAGCGGGCCTCGCCCTTCTGCCATTCGCGGCCCACGCGCAGGTCGACGCCGGCGGACGCGTCGGCGGTGTCGCCGTTGCGGACGTAGGTGTCGAAGTCGGTGCCGAAGTAGACGGCCGGGTCGATGGTGACCGGGTAGCGGGTGGCCTTGTCGGCGAGGAAGCCGCGGTCGGCGGTGACCGTGAGGTCGAAGCCCTCGGCGCGCGGGGTGGCGCCGAGGCCGACCCGGGCCGTACGGGCGCCGGGCACGTCGGCGCCGCCGCCGGAGGCGTCCCACATGTACGGGGTGGTGGCGCGGCCGACCGCGCGGCCCGTCCGGGCGTCGGTGAACTCCAGGGTCCGGTCCGAACCCTGACGTGACGTCAGTCCCTTGGCGCGGACCGGGAGGGTGAGGGTGGCGGCGCGTTCGGCGGCCTGCCGGTCGGCGACGACGAGGTACTGCTCGAAGCCGGTACGGGTGGCCTGGACGACGAGGTCGGTGCCGGGCAGCACGTTCTCGTACGTGGCCTTGGTGCCGTCGAGCCGGGGCTCCGGCAGGGCGCCGCGCCAGCCGAGGGCGAGTTCGTCGGCGCCCCGGCCGAGGGTGACGAGGTCGCCGCCGGCGGCCGGGGTGCGGCCGGCGAGGCGGAGGCCGCGTGGGTGGGCCTTGGGGCGTACGGTGCCGTCGGCGTCCCGGACGAGGGTGAGGTCGATGCCGACCCAGCGGCCGTGGTCGCGGTAGCGGACGGGGCCGGCGTGGGACTCGACGGACAGGGTGCCGTCGGGGTTGGCCCACAGGGTGGTGCTCTCGGTGCGGGCGCCGACCACCTCGATGCGGCGGCCCTGGGCCTCGGCGGTGAGCCGGGCGTACGACTCCTCGCGGGCGGTCGGGGAGGCGGGCGCGGCCGCCGCGGCGGCGCGGGGCGCGGGGGCGGCCGGGGTCACGGCCGCGGCGGGCGGGCCGAGCGCCAGCGCGGACACCGGGGCCAGAAGGGCCAGGGTCAGGGGGACGGCGAGTGTCCTGCCGGTGGTTCTGTGGTGCACGCGGTTCTCCTTCTGAGGTCGAGGAGGCGGACGTGCCGCATGCTGCCCAAGGGGCGCTTGAACTATCCATGTCACTTCCGGGCGCCCTGATGTGACCCTGCCGACCCCGGAAGGCGGAACTCCGCCCCGCTGCCGGACGTTTCGGCATCACCCGAGGAGGTGACCGGCCGGTAACCCTCGCGTCCACCCGCGGGCCCCGACCGCTGCGTCCGGCTCAGGCGCGTACGACGGGATCTCCGGTCAGCTCGACGCCCGCCGCCCGCAGCTCCTCCATCGCCCGGTCGGTGGTCTCGCGCGCGACCCCCGCCGTGTAGTCGAGCAGCACCCGCACCCCGAAGCCGGCCCGGACCCCGTCCAGGGCCGTCGCCTTCACACAGTGGTCGGTGGCGATGCCGACCACGTCGACCGTGTCCACGTCCCGGGCGCGCAGCCATTCGGCGAGCCCGACCCCGTCGCCGGTCGCGCCTTCGAAGCCGCTCTTGGACTCGGAGTGGGCGCCCTTGAAGAAGACCTCGCCGACCGCGCCCGAGGCGACGGCCGGCGCGAACTCCGGGTGGAACTCGCCGCCTTCGCTCCCGACCCGGCAGTGCACGGGGAACGAGTGGTTCCAGTCGGGGTGGTCCGAGAAGTGGTCGCCGGGGTCGATGTGATGGTCCCGGGTGGCCACCACCTCGCGGTACTCCCCGCCGGCCTGCCGCCGGACCAGCTCCTCGATGGCGCGCGCCCGTTCCGCACCGCCCTTCACCGCGACACTGCCGCCCTCGCAGAAGTCGTTCTGCACATCCACGACGATCAACGCTCTGCCCGCCATCGGACCTGCCTCTCGATCGGAACACCAGGCCGCGCGCACGGCGCGCGCGGCGGGACATCCCCTGCCCGTCCGGGGCCCGGTCCGACACGACCGGAGGGTCATCTTCACTCTCCAGGCCGCACCCGTCCCCTACATCCGAGGTCCCCCGTACGGTGGGCCGGCTCCGCCCGTGGTCGGACGCGCGCGGCAGGGGCGGCGCCCTAGCGTCCTTCCCATGAACACACTCACTCGCGTGACCGCGATCGCCCTGACGGCCTGTGCGCTCGCCTTACCCGCGGCCACGCTCCCGGCCGCCGCCACGACGACCGCCCCGCCGCCCGCGCCTTCCACCGTGGCGGTGCGGTCCCTGCCGGCTCTCGCTCCGGGCGCCTCGCCCGCCGCTTCTCCCACCGCGTCGACTCCGCTCGAACTCCCGGCCCCCACCGGCCGGTTCGCCGTCGGAGCCGGCGAGCTCCACCTCGTCGACCGGTCCCGGCCCGACCCCTGGGTGCCCACGGCGGACGGCCGCGAACTCATGGTGACGGTGCGCTACCCGGCGGCCCGCCGCACCGAGGGCGCGCCCGCCCCGTACACGACCGAGGAGGAGGCCCGGCTCCTCCTGGAGGCCACCGGCGTGACGGACCCGGCCGGCGTCCGCGACCTCACCTCCGTGAACACGTACAGCGCGCAGGACGTACGGCCCGCGCCGGGCCGCCACCCCCTCGTCGTGCTGTCACCGGGCTTCGGCATGCCCCGGTACACGCTCACGGGTCTCGCCGTCGACCTCGCCTCGCGCGGCTATGTCGTCGCCACGGTCGACCACGCCTACGAGACCCTGGGCACCTCGGTGCCGGGCGGGCGCGTCCTCGCGCCCTGTGTGGCCTGCGATCAGTTGGAGGCGGGCCGGATCGAGGGCGCCGACGTGACGGCGGTCCGGACGGCGGACGTCCGCTTCCTGCTGGACCGGCTGACCGGACCGCGCGCCGTCCAGCCGTACGCGCGCATGATCGACCGGAACCGGATCGGCATGGCCGGGCACTCGATCGGCGGGGCGAGCGCCGCCGCCGCCATGATCGCGGACCGGCGGATCGACGCCGGGGTGAACATGGACGGCTCGTTCTGGGACACCCTTCCGGCGGGCGGGCTCGGCGGACGGCCGTTCCTCTTCCTCGGCACCGACGCCATGCACCGGCCGGGCGGCGTCGACACCTCCTGGGACACCACCTGGAAGGCACTCGGCGGCGAGAAGCGCTGGCTGACGGTGGCCGGGACCGACCACCTCTCGTTCACCGACGCGCCGGCCATCCTGCGCCACTTCGGCCTGCCGAACGAGGGCGACATACCGGATGCCCGGTCCCAGGCCGTGACCCGCGCCTACCTCGCCGCGTTCTTCGGCCGGCATCTGCGCGGCGAGGCGCAGCCGCTGCTCGACGGGCCGAGCCCCCTCCACCCGGAGGTCAGGTTCAACAACCCGTGAGCACACGGGCCGCCGGGGACCCGCCCCGGCGGTCCGTACGCACCACCCGTACCCGAGGCCTGCGCGTGGAGCCCGTTCGCACGGGCCCGTGCGCGCGGCCCGGCTCAGCCCATGTGCTGGGCCAGCCACGCCTCGACCTCGTCGGCGGACCGGGGCAGCGCCGCCGACAGGTTCTCGTGACCGCTCTCGGTGACGAGCAGGTCGTCCTCGATGCGGACGCCGATGCCGCGCCACTCCTCGGGGACGGTGAGGTCGTCGGGCTGGAAGTACAGGCCCGGCTCGACGGTGAGCACCATGCCCGGGGCCAGGACCCCGTCCACGTACTCCTCGTGCCGCGCCTGCGCGCAGTCGTGGACGTCGAGGCCGAGCATGTGGCCGGTGCCCGCCATGGTGAAGCGCCGCTGGAGACCGAGCGCGTACGCCCGGTCGGCGGGCCCCTCGATGAAGCCCCACTCGACGAGCCGGACCGCCAGATGACGCTGGGCGGCCTCGTGGAAGTCGCGGTACGCGGCGCCCGGCTTCACGGTCGCCATGCCGGCCTCCTGCGCCTCGTACACCGCGTCGTACACCTGGCGCTGCACGGGCGTGAAGGTGCCGCTGACGGGGAGGGTGCGGGTGACGTCGGCGGTGTAGAGGGTACGGGTCTCCACGCCGGCGTCGAGCAGGAGCAGCTCGCCGGGGCGGACCGGGCCGTCGTTGTCGGTCCAGTGCATGATCGTGGCGTGCTCGCCGGCGGCGCAGATGGAGCCGTAGCCGACGTCGTTGCCCTCCAGCCGGGCCCGGCGGAAGAAGGTGCCCTCGATCCAGCGTTCGGAGGTGGCGACGGCGCGGGAGAGTTCGGCGACGACGTCCGTGAAGCCGCGGACGGTGGAGTCGACGGCCCGGCGCATCTCGCCGATCTCCCAGTCGTCCTTGACGAGCCGGAGGTCGCTGAGCGCCTCCTCGAGTTCGTCGTCACGCTCCTCGTCGGTGGTGACGGCGGCCTCCAGGGCCGGGTCGATGCCGCGGACGACGCGGGTGGGGACGCCGGGGCCGGCGGCCAGGTCCGCGGCGGCGGTGCGGACGTCGCGGCAGGGCAGGCCGAGGACGCGCTCGGACTCGGCGAGCGAGCGGCGGCGGCCCATCCACAGTTCGGCGGTGTAGCCGATCCAGAACTCGTCGGAGTTCCGTTCGTCGCGCGGGAGCTGGTAGCAGTACGCGTCGTGGCCGCCGGCCGGGCGGGGTTCGAGGACGAGCGCGCCGTCGCGGACCGTGTCGCCGGTCATGTGGACGTAGCCCGAGTACGGCCGGAAGGGGTACGGGGTGTCGTTGGAACGGGTCTTGAGGTTGCCCGAGGGGATCACCAGACGCTCGCCGGGAAAACGGGCGGAGAGCGCGGCCCGGCGGCGGGCCGCGTGCTCCGCCTGCGGGTCGGGGGTGAGGTCGTGCCGCTCGGTGTCGGCCCAGCCGGTACGCATCAGTGCGGAGAGTTCGCCGGAGAGCTCGGTGTACAGACTGTTCTTGCGGGCCTTCGCCACGTCGTGCCCCTTCGTCCGGGTGAGTGTGGGCTCACCGCCGCCACAACCTGGCGCCGGTGAGCCCGACGGTAGTCCCCGGACCGGGTCCGCGGGGCCAGAAAGTGCCACTGGCACCGATCGGCCACGGCGGGTGCGGCGGGCATGGCGATAATGCGCCCATGACACGTACGAAGCTCGGCCGGGCCCTCGGTCTCCTGGGGATCGGGGACCACGCGGTCCAGGTGTATCTGGCCCTGCTCGACCGGGCGCCCGCGCCGCTGGCGGCCGTCGGCGCCGCGGCCGGCCTGAAGGACGCGGAACTCGACTCCGCGTACACGGAGTTGGTGGACGCAGGGCTGGCACGGGCCGCGGACGAGACCGCCGACGCGGTGGCGCCGGTGCCCCCGGCGGCGGGTCTGGAGGTGCTGGCCCGGCACCGGGCGGCGGAGCTGGAGGAGTCGCGTGTCGCGGTCGGCGGCGCGTTCGAGTCGTACCGCAGGAACCGGCTGCCCGGGCACGACGAGCAGTTGGTGGAGGTGGTCGCGGGCGAGGCGATCGGACCCCGGATGCGGCTGCTCTGGGCGAGCGCCCGGGAACAGATCCGGCAGCTGGAGTCGCCGCCGTACGCGCCGCTGACCGGCGCGACGGAGGACGCGCTGGCCACGCTGGCGCGCGGGGTGCGCCAGCGGGTCGTGTACGCGCGGGAGTCGCTGGAGCATCCAGGGCACCTCAGGGACTCGATCGAGCCGTGCGTCGCGGCGGGCGAGGAGGCGCGGGTCCTGCCGTCGGTGCCGGTGAAGCTCCTGATCATCGATGACGCGTACGCCCTGGTGTCGCTGTCGATCCGGGAGGCGGACGCGGTGCACACGATGCTGGTGGTGCAGCCGTGCGGGCTGTTCTCGGCGCTCGTGGCCCTCTTCGAGCAGTCGTGGCACAGCGCGCTGCCCCTGCCCGGCGGCCGGCCCGCGCGGACGGACGGGGCAGGTGGGACGGCCGGGACGAGTGGGCCCGCGTCGGCCGACCGAAGGCTGCTGCGGCTGCTCGCGGGCGGCGCGAGCGACGAGGTGATCGCGCGGGAGCTGGGCGTCAGCCGGCGCACCCTGTTCCGCCGGCTCCAGGTCCTGATGGCCCGTCTCGGCGCGGCCAACCGCTTCCAGCTGGCGCTCCAGGCACAGCGCGCGGGGTGGCTCTGACGCCACACCTCGGAACGGTGGGGTACGTGACCGGCCGCGGTCCGCGGTGGGCCGGCCGGCGGTGCTCCGCGTCGCGGCGGCCCCGGCGGGGTGGCCCGCGAGCGCCGGGGTCCCCAGGGGCGGGCGCCTGGGTCGCCGACGCCCCGACCCGACCGGACCCGACCGGGACAGGGGCCCCGCCACCCCGCCCGGACTCGCCTCCGGACGCGCACCGCCCCTGGCCCGACGCCGCCGTTCCCGAAGCGCTCCGTACCCGCTCCGTACCCGCACCGGCCCACCGTGGCCATCCACCTGCGGTAACAGGCATGATGAGCACAGGAGTTCAGCCACGCCCAGATGCCGCGTGCCCCGCCGTGCCCGCGTGGCCCGGCGGGCGCCAGGAGGTCAGTCACGTGTCACGCCAGATGCTCACCGTCGCAGCGGACGGTACGGGGGACTTCCGTACCGTCGCCGAGGCCGTCGCACGGGCTCGTACCGGCGCCGTCGTCAGCATCGGCCCCGGGCGGTACGAGGAGGCCCTGACCGTGTCCGCGGCGATCACCCTGACCGCCGCGGACGGCCCCGGCTCCGTCGAGCTGGCGCCCCGGCGTGGCACCGCCCTCACCCTCACCGGCGACGCGCTCATGGTCAGCGACCTCGTGCTGCGCGGCCACGACGACGACCTGCCGGTGGTCGACGCGCCGCGCGGGCAGCTCGCGATGGACCGGTGCGAGGTGCACGGCTCGGCGTGGGCCGCGCTCTTCGCCCGGGGCAGCGGCTCCCTGGCGCTGCGCCAGTGCCGGGTGAGCAATCCGGCGGGCGCCGGAGTGGTGTCGACCTCGGCCGCCGAGAGCTTCCTGGAGGAGTGCGTCGTCGAACACCTCGGCACATCCGCCGTCGTGGCGGGCGAACGCGGACGGATCACCGTACGGACGGGAAGGCTGCGGGACACCCGCGGCAACGGTGTCCTGACGAACGGACAGGCGCACGTCCTCCTGGAGGACTGCGAGATCGCCGCCGCCGACAAGCCGGGGGTCGCCGTCGAGGAGGACAGCACCGTGCGCATGGTGCGCGGCACGGTGCGCGAGGCGGTCGTCGGCGTGTACGTCGCCTCCACCGGACCGATCGTCCTGGAGGACGTGACGGCCTGCGACACCACCGGGCACGGCTTCGTCCTCGGCTCCGGAAGCGCGGCCACCCTCACCCGTTGCCGCACCGAACGGACCGCCGGACACGGCCTGCTGGTGACCGAACGGAGCCGGGGCAAGGTCACGGACTGTGTGTTCGGCGCGGCCTCGGACTCCGCTGTCCGGGTGACCGGGTTCTCCTCGCCCGTGCTGACCGGCACCGTCGTGCACGACGCGAAGGCGATCGGGGTGCTGCTCGACGAGGACTCGGCGGCCGAGTTCGACCGTCTGGAGGTACGCGACTCCGGGGCCTCGGGCATCGTCGTCCGCGCCGGCGCCAATCCCCTGCTGCGCCGGGCCGCCGTGGTGCGGTCCGCCGCGCACGGGGTGGAGGTCGCCAAGGACGGGCGGGGGCGCCTGGAGGAGGCCACCGTCGAGGAGTCCGGCGGCTCGGCGGTCCATGTGTCCGGGCACGGCAACCTGTACGTCGGGGGCAGCACCTTGCGCACCACCGCCGAGGCGGGTGTACGGGTCGGCGCGCTCGGCACGCTCACCCTGCGGGACACCACCGTCGACGCGGCGGCCGGGGCCGGTGTCCACGTCGAGCCGGAGGGCGAACTGTCCGCCGCCCGGGTCCGCGTCACCGGCGCGGGCGACCACGGTGTGCTGGTGGCCCCGGGCGCGCGGGCCGCGCTCAACACGTGCGAGGTGACCGGGTCGGGCGGCGACGGCGTACGGGTCGAGGGCGCCGACCCGGTGTCGCTGATCGGCTGCGCCGTACGGGACAACCGGGGCAGCGGCCTGCGCCAGTCGGCGCCCGGCGACCGCCTCGCCGTCGAGAACCTGACCAGCGCCGACAACGGCGTGCCCGACGCGTGGGGTTCCGCCGCGGGCGCCGAGGCCGCCGGGGACGGACGGCTGCCCGGCGGCGCCGTCCCGGTCGCCGCCGAACCCCGGCAGGGCACCGGACCGGTCGCCGAGCTGGAATCCCTCATCGGCCTCGACGACGTGAAGCAGCAGGTCCTCACCCTCATCAACCTGAACCGGCTGGCCCAGCGCCGCGCCAGCCTGGGCATGCCCGCCCCGCCGATGAGCCGTCATCTGGTCTTCGCGGGCCCGCCCGGCACCGGCAAGACGACGGTGGCCCGCCTGTACGGTTCGATCCTGGCCTCGCTGGGGGTGCTGCGCTCCGGACATCTGGTGGAGGTGTCGCGGGCGGACCTGGTGGCGCAGATCGTGGGCGGCACCGCCATCAAGACGACCGAGACGTTCACCAAGGCGCTGGGGGGTGTGCTGTTCGTCGACGAGGCCTACACCCTCCTCTCCGACGGCGGCGGTTCGGGCGCGGACTTCGGCCGTGAGGCCATCGACACGCTGGTGAAGCTGATGGAGGACCATCGCGAGGACGTCGTGGTCGTGGCGGCCGGCTACCCGAAGGAGATGACGGACTTCCTCGCCTCCAACCCGGGTCTGGCCTCCCGGTTCACCCGGAGTGTCGAGTTCACCGACTACACCTCGGACGAACTGGTCACCATCGTGGAGCGGATGTGCACGAGCCACCACTACGAACTGGAGCCGGCCGCCCGCACCGCCCTGCACACCCACTTCGAGGCGATCCCGCGCGACGCCGGATTCGGCAACGGGCGCACCGCCCGCAAGGTCTTCGAGGACATGGTGGACCGCCAGGCCTCGCGTCTGGCGGGCCTGTTGGACGCGAACGAACGCGACCTGGCCGTCCTGACCGCCGAGGACGTCGGCGTCACGGCCGCCGCCTCCGCCGGCACCGGGAACGACGACCCCCTCCTGCGTCTCGACGCCCTCGTGGGCCTGGCCGCCGTCAAACGCGAGGTCGGCGACCTGGTCAACCTGCTGGCCACCGCCCGCCGCCGCGCCGAGGCCGGTCTGCCGACCCCGCGCCTCAGCAACCACCTGGTCTTCGCGGGCCCGCCCGGCACCGGCAAGACCACCGTCGCCCGTCTGTACGGCGAGCTGCTCGCCTCGCTCGGGGTGCTGCCGCGCGGCCAGTTGGTGGAGGTCTCGCGGGCGGACCTGGTGGGCCGCTGGGTGGGCCATACCGCGCAGCTCACGAAGGAGGCCGTCGAACGCTCGCTCGGCGGTGTCCTGTTCATCGACGAGGCGTACGCCCTGACTCCGGCGGGCGGCGGCGCCACGTCCGACTTCGGCCAGGAAGCCGTCGACACCCTGCTCAAGCTCATGGAGGACCACCGCGACGAACTCGTGGTGATCGTCGCGGGCTACACCGAGGAGATGGAACGCTTCCTCGGATCCAACCCCGGCCTCGACTCCCGCTTCACCCGGCACATCGAGTTCCCGGACTACTCCTCCGACGAACTGGTCACGATCGTGCGCCAGCACGCGGCCGACAACGGCTACGAGTGCGCGCCGGGCGCGGCGACCGCCCTGCGGACCCATTTCGACGGGGTGCCGAGGGGCCGGACCTTCGGCAACGCGCGGCTGGCCCGGCAGACGCTGGAGCAGATGATGACGCGGCAGGCCGGGCGCCTGAGCACGGTGGCGGCGCCCAGCCTGGACGATCTGCGGCTGCTGCTGCCGGAGGACCTGCCGGGCGTGCGGCCGTCGTAGCGGCCCCTCCGACGGCGTACGAGACGCCCTGCGGCGGCGTACGAAACCCTTGCGGCGGCGTACGCGAGAGGGCTCGCCGCCGCGCTCCCGCTCCCCCTCACGACCCGAGGAACGAGAAACCCCCATGCACCGTCGTACGACCACCCTGCTGGTGATCTGCGCCCTGGCAGCCGCTCTCCCCGGCTCCTTCGCCCATGCCGTCGACGGCGACGGCGGCAGCAGCGGCGGCGGCAAGGGCGACGGCACGGTGGTCCTCCCGGGAATCCCCGAACGCCTCAGCCCCCGGCAGAAGTGCACGACCTTCACCGGCCGCCCCACCGCCGAAGCCCCCTGGACCCGCCACGCCCTCGGGCTGGACCGGGTGTGGCCGCTGTCCCAGGGCCGGGGCGTGACCGTGGCGGTCGTCGGCACAGGAGTGAGCGACGCTCCCGCCGTGCTGGCGGGCCGGGTGCGGGCGCTGGGCGACGCGGACGAGGACTGCGTGGGCCGCGGCACGTTCCAGGCGGGACTGATCGCCGGGGCGCGGGCGCCTGGCCAGGGCTTCTCGGGGGTGGCCCCCGAGGCGAGGATCCTGGCGGTACGGGGCACGGGCGTGCGCGGCGAGAACGACCCGGCCCGACTGGCCGCGGGCATCGAGGAGGCGGCGAAGGCCGGCGCCGGGGTCATCACCCTTACCGCCCCGCTCAGCGGCACGGACGCGTCGGTGAAGGCGGCCCTGGCGGTCGCCTCCCGCGAGGACGCCCTGGTCGTCGCCCCCGCGGCGGCCGACAGCGCCCCGCCCGGAGCGGACGGCGCCGGCGCCCCGAAACCCGCGCCCGCCCCGCCGCCCGATGTCCTCTCGGTGCTCGACACGGGCCCGCAGGGCACCCGCCCGGACACCGCCCCGCCGTACACCCGCGCGGATCTCACCGCCCCGGGCGTGTCGCTGGTGGGTCCGGGTCCCCGGGGCGACGGCAAGTGGACCGGATCGGGGGCCTCGCTCGCCGCCGCCGTCACGGCGGGCACCGCGGCCCTCGTCCGCTCCTACCACCCGGAACTGACCGCCGCGCAGGTCCGCGCACGCCTGCTCCGCACCGCCTATCCGGCCGACCTGCCGGCCCTGGACCCGTACGGGGCGGTGGCGGGCGCCGCGACGCGGGCGGGCGCGACCGTCGCGGGGCCCCGCCCCGCCCCCGTACGCCTGCCCGTGCCCCCGGACACGTCGGCCTCCCGGAACACCGCCCTGCTGGTCGCCGCGGGCGCGGCGGCCACGGCGGCCCTGGTGGCCCTCCTCGCCGTCGTCCTTCCGCGAGGCCGCGCACGCCGCTGGGCACCGGGGCGGCTGGAGGGGCACGACGAGCGGGCGGGCGGCAAGGCGGCCTGAGCGGAACACGGGCCGGCCGCGCACCGGGCCGCCGCGGGCCGGCCTCCCCCAGGCCGGCCGCCCGCCCGGTCGGCACGCCCTCTACTCCGCCGCCGGCTCCGCCTCTCGCGGCAGTGCCAGTTGCACCAGCGCCGCCTTCCGCCGCGCCACCCGCAGGGCCCGTCCCGGCGGCAGGATCCTCGGCTTGACGCTGTCGAAGACGTATCCCTCCGACGGCGGACACGACAGCTGGAGACCCGGGGAGTTGACCTCCTGGAGCTTGCGCATCAGGGGGTCCGGACGGGACGCGCCCGTCGCCGCCCGGGCGACGACCAGGTGCAGCCCGACCTCGAAGCCGAGCGGGAGGTGCGGCAGCAGGGGTTCGAAGGGGCCGTTGAAGGCGCCGCCGACCATCTCGTAGTCGTCGACCAGGATGAACAGGCGCGGCCCCGTCCACCAGTCCGCACGGCGCATCCGCGCCGGGGAGATGTCCTCGCCGGGGGCGCGGACGACCATCGCCCGCGCCACCCCGTCGACGAGTTCACGCAGCGGGTCGGCGGCGACCGCGTGGCCGAGGCGGTAGGCCTCCGGCACGGCCTCCACCAGCTCGCGGCGGTAGTCCACGACCAGGATGCGGGCCTCCTGGGGGGTGTGCGTGGCGACGATCTGCTGGGCGATCACGCGCAGGGCGCTGGTCTTGCCGCTCTCGGTGTCGCCGACCAGCACCAGGTGCGGACTCTGGGTGAAGTCGTGCCAGACAGGGGCGAGTTCGGCCTCGTCCAGGCCGAGCGGGATCCGCAGCGGCGATGCCCGGTCGGGCCGCGGGAGCTCCTCGACGCCGAAGGCGGTGGGGAGCATGCGGACGGGCGGGGCGGGCGGGGCGTCCCAGTTCTCGGCGACGGCTTCGACGAGGTCGGTGAGCGCCTCGGTGAGGTCGTCGGTGCCCTCGCGGCCGTCGATGCGCGGGAGCGCGATGAGGAAGTGGAGTTTGTCGGGGCTCAGGCCGCGTCCGGGGATCGCCGGCACGGTCTGCGCCTTGCGGATGTCGACGGCGGAGTCCATCGGGTCGCCCATGCGGAGTTCGAGACGGTTGCCGATCTGGTCGCGCAGGGCGGCGGAGAGCTCCACCCAGCGGGAGGTGCTGACCATGAGGTGGACGCCGTAGTTGAGACCCCGGGTGGCCAGGCCGTTGAAGACGGCGATGTCGTCGAACATGTCGCTGCGGACGGTGGACCAGCCGTCGACCACGAGGAAGACGTCGCCCAGGGGCTCGTCGGGGTACCGACCGGCCGCGCGCCGCTTGCGGTAGGTGGCCATCGAGTCGATGCCCTGTTCCTGGAAGAACGCTTCGCGGCGGTTGAGCAGCGACGTCACTTCCGCCAGGGTGCGCGAGATGCGCTCGCGGTCGAGGCGGCCGGCGACCGAACCGACGTGCGGGAGCCCGGCCAGACCCAGCAGCGCACCACCGCCGAAGTCCAGGCAGTAGAACTGGACTTCGCGAGGTGTGTGGGTGAGGGCGAGGGCGGTGATGAGGGTGCGGAGCACGGTCGACTTGCCGCTCTGGGGGCCTCCCGCGACGGCGAAGTGACCGCCCGCGCCGGAGAAGTCGACCGTGAGCAGGTCGCGTACCTGGTCGAAGGGCTTGTCGACGATGCCCACGGGAACGCGCAGCCTGCCCCGGTCCGCGGAGCCCGCCGTGGTCAGACCGAAGTCGGGGTCCGGGACCAGCGGGGGCAGCAGCGTGTCGAGCGTGGGCGGGACGTCGAGCGGCGGCAGCCACACCTGATGGGCGGGCGGCCCGCTGTCCCGCAGCCGGGCGAGCGCGAGTCCGAGCAGGGTCTCGCCCGGGTCGGGCTCGTACGTCGCCGGGTCGGGCTCGGGCGCGGCGGGCAGGGTCCGCGGCACCACCCAGCCGGTGCCCCACGGCACCACCTGCCGGGCGATCTGCGCCTGCTGGACACTGCCGCGCCGGGGCTTGTACGAACCCGAGACGTACGCGGCGCGGAACCGGGTCAGCGCCTCGACCCCGCTCTTGAGATACCCGCTGCCGGGCGTCGGCGGGAGATGGTAGGCGTCGGGAACGCCGAGCACGCCCCGGCTCTCGATCGCGGAGAAGGTGCGCAGGCCGATGCGATACGAGAGGTGGGACTCCAGCTGGTGCATGCGCCCCTCCTCCAGCCGCTGGGAGGCCAGCAGGAGATGGACGCCGAGGGAGCGGCCGAGGCGGCCGATCATCACGAACAGATCCATGAAGTCCCGGTGGGCCGCGAGCAGTTCCGAGAACTCGTCGACGACGATGAACAGCGAGGGCAGCGGGGCGAGCGGGGTTCCGGCCGCGCGCGCCTTCTCGTATTCGAGGACGGACGAGTAGTTTCCGGCCTTCCTCAGCAGTTCCTGACGCCGCATCAACTCACCGTGCACGGCGTCCTGCATACGGCCGACGAGCGGGAGCTCCTCGGCGAGGTTGGTGATGACGGCCGAGGTGTGCGGCAGGGAGTCCATGCCGAGGAAGGTCGCGCCGCCCTTGAAGTCGACGAGGACGAAGTTGAGGGTCTCGGACGAGTGCGTCAGGGCCAGGCCCAGGACCAGGGTGCGCAGGAGTTCGCTCTTGCCGGAGCCGGTGGCGCCGATGAGCATGCCGTGCGGGCCCATGCCGCCCTGCGCCGACTCCTTGATGTCGAGCTCGACGGGACGGCCGTCCTCCCCGACGGCGATCGGCACCCGCAGCCGTTCACGGCTCTCCAGCGGGCGGTCCCACAGCCGGGCGACCTCGTAGCGGTGCAGGTCGGATATGCCGAGCAGGCTGGTGAGTTCGGTGTCGGCGGCGAAGGGTTCGGCGGCCGCCACACCCCCACCGAGGCGGTACGGGGCGAGCCGGGACGCCAGCGCGCGGGCGGCGACCGGGCCGAGCGCGTCGGGTGCGCCGAGCAGGGTGGACTGTTCCTTGCGTTCGCGGTCGGTGCGGATCAGATGCAGTCCGTCGTCCTCGACCCGCAGCCGCAGGGTGCCGCGTCCGGGCTTCCAGGCGAAGGAACCGGACAGGTCGACGACGACGGTGTTGCGGTACCCGGCGCCCTCCAGGCGGTGACCACCGGGGACGGTGCCGCCGTCGACGACGATGACGGTGAAGGGTTCGTCGCGGCCGGGCGCGGTCTCGGGGTCGAAGGGCGGACGTTCGGTGAAGTCGGCGCCGAGCAGTTCGTCGAGTTCGACGAGGCCGGCCGCCACGGTACGGGCCTGGCCGGCGCCGTCCCGCTGGTAGGCGTGCTGGGCGTGCGGCAGCCACTTCAGCCACTCCCAGTCGGCACGGCGGGCGTCGGACACGCAGAGCGCGATGCCGAGTTCCTCGGGGGCGTGGAACGCGGCGAGTTGGGCGAGCATCGCACGGGTGAGAGCGCGGGCCCGGTCCGCGTCCCCTTGCACGAGGATGCGCGACCAGGCGCGCAGGTAGAGGGCGATGGGCTGGCCGGGCACGGTCGCGTACGCGCGGATGAAACTGCGCAGGGCGTGCGCGGAGAGCGGTTCCAGATCCTCGACGGGTTTGGTGGCGAGCGGGGCGAGGCGGGTGCCGAGCTTCTGCTCGCCGACGGCGACCCGCACCTCCGCGAAGTCCTCGTCCGTGGGGCGGCGTTCCCACTGGCGGCTGGTGCCGGTGAGGGCCCACAGGGCGGCGGGGTCGGGGTGCCGCCAGGCGAGGGCCTTCTGCTGGGCGACGACGGTGCGCCGGATCTTGCGCCGGGTCTGGGCCAGGTAACGCAGGTAGTCCCGCCGTTCGCCCTTGAGCTTGCGCTTGCGCTCGCCCGCGCTGCGCACCAGCTGACCGATGATCATCGCGACCGACGACAGCAGCATCAGGCCGATCGCGAAGTAGCTGAACGCGGTCGCCTGGCCCGGCCGGATGAACATCATCAGCATGGCGAGCGAGGTGAGACCCATGGGGAGGTACATCCACATGGCGGAGGTGTTCGGTTCCGCCTCGGGCAGGGTCGGCGGCTCCTGGAGGCTGATCTCGCCGTCCGGCATGTCGGGACCGCGCCTGCGGGCGGGGCGGCGGAACAGAACGGTGCTCACGCGGGGTCACTCCTCGGGCTTGTCGCGCCGGACGCGGTGGGGAGGGAGCAAGTACCGGGACGCACATGGTGTTTGCGACCCGACGCGAGGCCAAAGGTAGTGTGCGGGCATCCACTTCGGTATTCCGGCCCCTCGGAGAGGTGTGGCCCCGCCGCCATGACAGACATATCCGCCCCCGGCCTGTGCCGGCTCACGGTACGAACCCCGAAACGGCAGATCGACCTCGCGGTGCCGGTCGACGTCCCGGTCGCCGACCTGTTGCCCACCCTGCTCGACCACGCGGGCGACGGCCTGGCGGAGGAGGGCATCGAGCACGACGGCTGGATCCTGCAGCGCCTGGGCGAGAAGCCGCTGGACGAGGAGGGCACCCCCGAGGCGCTGAACCTTCGCGACGGCGAGACGCTGTTCCTGCGCCCGCGGAACGAGGCGCTGCCCGCCCTCCACTTCGACGACCTGGTCGACGGGATCGCCACCACGATGCGCGACCGCCCGCACGGCTGGGCGGCGCGCACCAGCCGGTGGCTGCTGCGCGGCACGGCGGTGACCCTGCTCGCGGCGGGGTTGCTCGTGCTGGCACTGCCGGGGGGCTCCACGTCGCTCCGGGCCGCGGTCGCGGCGGGCACCGGACTGCTGGTGCTGTTCGGTGCGGCGTCGGCGAGCCGGGCGATCGGCGACGCGGCCGCGGGTGCCGCGCTCGGCTTCCTCGTACCCCCGTATCTGGCGCTGGCGGGCGCGCTGTTGCCGACCGGCGAGACGGGGACGCAGCTGCTCGGCGCACGGCTGCTGGCCGGCTGTGCCGCGGCGGCGGGCGGGGCGGTCCTGACGGTGGCGGCGGTGGCCTCGTTCGTGCCCCTGCTGCTGAGCGCGGCGACGGTCGCGCTCGCGGGCGCGGTGTGGGGCGCGCTGATGCTGGCGACGGACCTGCCCGCCGCGCACGCGTCGAGCGTCGTCGCGGTGCCGGCCGTGGTGTTCGGCGGTCTGGTGCCGGCCATCGCGTTCCGTCTGTCGGGGCTGCGGCTTCCCGTACTGCCCACCAACGCCGAGCAGTTGCAGGAGGGCATCGAACCGCACGCGAACGAGCAGGTGGTGTCCCGCACCGCGCTCGCCGAGGAGTGGATGACGGCGCTGTACGCGGCGACCGGCCTGGTCTGCGCGGGTGTCCTGACCGCCCTGGTGCTGGACCGCCCGGACACCGCCGCGCTCGTCACCGCCGGTGTGCTGAGTCTGCTCCTGCTGCTGCACGCCCGGGGCATCGGCCATGTCTGGCAGCGGCCCGCCGTGATGCTGCCCGGGCTCTACGGCCTGGTCCTGATCGCGGTGCACACGGCGGGGGCTCTGCCCGCGGCCCAGCGCCCGGCGCTGCTCGCGGTGCTCCTCGCGGGTGCCGCCACCGCGGCCATCGCCTCGTGGACGGTGCCCGGCCGCCGGATGCTGCCCTACTGGGGACGGGCCGCGGACATCCTGCACTCGCTGTCGGCCGTGGCCCTGATCCCGCTGACCCTGTGGGTGCTGGACGTGTACGCGGCCCTGCGCACCGTGACCGGCTGACGGGAGGACGTACGCCATGCAGTCCAGAAAGGACCAGGTCCAGGCCCATCTCTTCGTCATGGGCCGGCTGACCAGCGGCATGCTGCGCGGCGACCCGGACGCCCCGGAGTCGCCGGTGGGCCGCACCAACCGGGGGATGGCCTGGGGGATCGGCCTCGGGGTGGTGATCTGCGTCGGCTTCCTGCTCTTCGGCCTGATCTCCCCGACCGGCTCCAAGTCCTGGCGGCAGGACGCGGCGCTGATCGTCCAGGAGGACACCGGCACCCGCTACCTCTACGTGGGTGGGCAGCTCCGCCCGATCCGCAACTACGCCTCCGCGAAGCTGATCGCCGCCGACAAACTGAGCCCGGTCACGGTGTCCGCGGCCTCCCTGGCAGGCGAGCGGCACGGTACGCCGGTCGGCATCCCCGGCGCGCCGGACGCGCTGCCCGCCGTGGGCGACCTGGAGCGCGGGGCATGGCAGGTCTGCGCGGAGGAGCCCGTCCGGACCGGTCCCGACGGCACGGGCCGCCGCCCGGTCACCTCGCTGCGCCTGGGACTGCCCGCCGGCGGGGTGTCCCCCGGCGCCGGCCGCGCGGTCCTGGTCCAGGGCCCCGACGGCACCCGGCACCTGCTGTGGGGCGATCGCCGGCTGCGCCTGGGCGGGCACGGCGCGGCGGAGGCCCTCGGCTTCTCCGGTACGTCCCCGGTACCCGTCTCCGCCGCGTTCCTGGACAGCGTCCCGGCGGGCCCGGACCTGGCGGCCCCCGAGGTCGAGGGCCGGGGCACGGCGGGGCCCCGTATCGGCGGGCGCCCCAGCCGGCGCGGCCAGGTCTACGAGCTGGCCCCGCCCGGTGCCCCGGTCCAGCACTTCCTGCTGGAGAAGGCGGGGCTGCGCCCCTTGAGCACCCCGGGGGCGGCGCTCGTGCTGGGCGACGACCGGACGGCGAAGGACGCGTACCCGGGTGCGGTACCGGCCGCGATCCCCCTGACGGCCGACCAGTTGACACGGCATCACGCGCCGGCCGCGAAGACCGTCAAGGATCCGGCGGGCTGGCCCTCGCGCACGCCTGCCGTACGCGACCCGGGCCCCGGCACGTCGGTGTGCGCGCGGATCCAGCCGGACGGGGCCACGCCCCGGGTGGCGGTCGTCCTGCTCCCGGACACCGGACGGGCGGCCCCGCCGGCGAGCGGCCCGGAGATCACCCGGGCCTGTCTGGCGGTGGACGGGCTCGCGGTACGCCCTGGGGGCGGCGCGCTCGTCCAGGCACTGGGCGCGGGTGGCTCGGTGATCGGCACCACGACGTACCTGGTCACGGACGTGGGCGTCAAATACCGCCTGCCGGACGCGACGTCGGTGGAACGCCTGGGCCTGAAGGGGGGACACGCGCAGGCGGTCCCGTCACGGCTGCTGGACATGGTGCCGACGGGACCGGTCCTCGACGCGGGCACGGCGACGGGCGATCAGCCCCTGGCCGACGGGGACGCGCGTCCCGCGGAGACGCCCTGCGCATGAACAACAGGTGAACATGAGCGGCGCGTTCGTTCAGCTCGGCACCGACTGAGGCTTCGTACTGGGCAGTAGAACGCGTCACGAGCCCAGAAGGCTCACGACAAGCTCAGATCTCACCCGAGATCGTTGCTTGACTCACGTCAACCTCTCTAGCATCAGCGAAAGTTCACGTTCCGGAAAGGACATCCGACATGTCGACTCCTCCTGCTCCTCCCGGCAGCATCCAGACGTCGTCGCAGTCCGAGAACCAGAAGGGCTACAACGCCCTGAGCATGGCGCAGTCCGGAATCAAGCAGTCCCAGGAGGACGTGCGGACCACCATGGGCGGCCTGATGGCCGCGTACGGCGGCCAGGACGGCGGCGCGTACCAGCGGCTCCTCGCGGACTGGAGCGGCCAGGTGGACATCATCACCAGGAACATCGGCCAGATGATGGAGAAGCTTCAGGAGACCGGCGTCCTCCAGCAGAACATCCAGGGCCAGAACACCGAGGTCATCCTCGGCAGCGGACGGTCCAACGACGTCTTCGACCAGCTGACCTGATCGGCCGGTCCGGGCTCCGCGCCCTCGCCGCTCCCTCTCGGATTCCCTCGCCTTCCCGTCCCTTCCCTCTCTCCTTCCGCTAGGAGTTCGCCATGTCCACTCCCCCCGCCGGATACGACCACGCCAACAAGTCGGACGGCGTCATCCACGTCGAGTACAAGCACGTGGACCAGGCCGCCGAGGACATGCGCCTGCAGACCTCCCGGATCCAGGCCCTCGTCCAGTCCCTCAACGAGGAGCTGGTCGGACTGCACGGCGCCTGGCAGGGAGCGGACGCGGCGACGTACGCGGCCCTGCAGAACCAGTGGAACCAGGCCACCCAGCAGTTGGGGCAGGTCCTGACGAAGCACAGCACGACGCTCACCGACATCTCGGACCAGTACCGCAGGCACGAGAACCGCAACGCGGCGGAGTGGGGGAACATCCGCGTCGGCGGGTGATCCCGCGTCCCCGCCTTCCCTCCGCCGTGGCTCCCGCCCCCGTGCCCTCCCTCTCCGCGTGCTGATTGCGAGATGACATGACGACCCCGGCCGACCTGTCGCACCTGGACATCGCCACCCTGCAGAAGTTCGTCGACACCGACGTGGAGTCGTTCATCACCCTGCTGAAGGCGCTGGACGAGGACAGCACCACGGAGGGGTACCGGATCACCGCGCTGAAGTACCTCGGCCCCCAGCTGGGCAACCTCGAAGTCGGCCTCAGCAGCCATGTGCTCCAGCTGGGCAAGCTGGGCGCGAAGGGGGCCACCCCCATGGACGCGAGTCCGTTGGTGGCCTTCCTCAAGACCGCCTCGACCGATCAGGCGACCGTCATCAAGAACCAGCTGAAGCTCTTCGAGGACATCAAGAAGAACATGAACGCCGTGCTGGTGAAGATGAAGAACAACCAGGCGGACAGCCTGGAGAAGATCAAGAGCCAGGAGTTCCTGAACGACCTGCGCGATGTGGACGGGGATCTCGCCCCCCAGAAGCCCTGACCTCTTCCGTATCCCCCCTCGAACCACGACGTACCTGTCCGTCGCACAAGGAGAGTCCTGGCCGTGGCCGTTGATTCAAGCTGGGAATCAGTCGTCAAGCAGATCACCGGTTTCGACGGCGGCACCCGGGCCATGGTCGGGGCCGTGGGCGGGGCGGACGCGAAGTCCGGTAACGGCAGCGAGTGGATGCAGGTCAAGGTGGAGAAGGTCACCCACTGGATCAAATCCGAGTACCGGGAGACCACGGGATCCATCGACACGTCGGGGGGCACCGGCCGGGTCATCAAGTTCTACGGCCCTTCCGACGGTTGGAGCTCGACCGGCATCCTCGTCTACAAGGTGACCATCTCCCTCCCCTGGAGTTCGTCGACCGGCGCCGACTGGAGCAACACCGGGAACGCGGGAGCCTACGACTACGGCTTCGGGAAGGCCCTGCAGACCCTGCGGGACACCTACACCTCCGAGGGTTTCGGCGGCGAGTACCCCTACGCCAAGGCCGTCACCGCCGAGAACGCGATCAATCTCCGCAACTTCAGCCCGATGGCCGAGGCGTTCAACCGGGTCGTCGACTACTTCTCCGCCAAGTCCACCGAGCTCGAGAAGTGGGTGAAGCAACTCGACGGAGCGTACTCGGCCTACCAGGGAAGCGGCGCGGACGTCTTCCGTGACCTGATCGACGCGGTCGGCCTCGGCTACAAGGACTTCCTCACCCTGATCGCCCCCACGTCGGGTGTGGTCCAGCCCGGCGGCGGCAGGGACTTCAAGGGCAACGCCACCTTCAAGTCCAGGTCGTCGGTCGGAGACAGTCTCGCCGACGCGGAACTCGCGATCTGGACAGCCGCCGACACCCTGGCCAAGGCCTGGGAGGGCTGGCAGTCGGGGACGGAGGAACGCACGCGCGGCATCGTCGACAGCGCGTACACGAACCCTCTCTTCCGGCCGGCGAACGTCTGGCTCGGCACCTCCCATCTCGACGCCCTGCTCAACGAGTTGGCCGACTGGCTGAACCAGAACAACATCAGCAAGATGAAGCAGTCCAGTACGGGCGTCAACGGCGTGGGAGAGGGATTCCTCCATCAGCACCCCGTCTACGGGAACCTCACCATCGAAAGCGACTGGAAGAACATCGCCACGCTCGCGTACAACAACTGGCTGGCCACCCTCGGCCCGCTCGACCTGACCGCGGGCACCGTCATGACGGACCTCAACCAGGCCATGATCCGCCTGGGGTCGAGCAGTTCCTCCTTCACCTTCAAGGCGGGCGTCAGCAGCCTCAAAGAGGCCAACGCCGCCGACGAGGCCGGCCGTGCGGCGGCGGAAGCGGCGAAGGAGAAAGAGAACGCGAAGAAGGAGATGGACAAGTTCCGGGAACAAATGAACGGGGGCGACACGGGAGGCGACGGCACGGGAGGCGACGGCGGAATCAAGATTCCCCCGCAGATCGGCCAGAACGACACCAACGGGCAGTTCGGCGGCGGCACGGACGGCAGCACCGGAGGCAACGGCACGAACGGCGGGAAGGGCACCGGCCTCATCCCCCCGCCCACGCTCGACCCGAACGGCACGAACGGCAACAGCGGCCTCGGCGGTCCCGGCAGCACCGTCCGCAACCCCGACGGCTCCACCAGCGTCAGGAACCCGGACGGCTCGACCACCACCACGTACCCGGACGGACGCACCCAGACCACTCCCCCGGGCGTGATTCCGCCGCTGCTGCCCCCCAACAACACGGGTGGCTGGGGCCCCGGCGTCCCGACCGGCGCCCAGCCGGTCAAGACGGTCAAGGGCCCCGCCGGCAGCACCATCTCGTACAACACCGACGGCTCGACCACCACCACGCACAAGGACGGCACGACCACCACCGTCCACCGGGACGGCACCTCCGTCACCACCAACCCGGACGGCTCACGCACGGTCCTCAACAAGGACGGCAGCGAGACCATCACCTACCGGGACGGCACGAAGACCACCGTCAAGCCGGACGGCACGACCACGACGACGTACCCGGACGGAACCTCGACGAAGCTCGCCCCCGACGGCACGCTCACCACCACCGACGCCCAGGGCAACAGCACCACCAGCCACCCGGCGCCCGGTTCGACCGTCAAGAACCCGGACGGCTCGACCACCGTGTACGGCAAGGACGGCTCGACCACCACCACGCACGAGGACGGCACGAAGACCACCGTCGCGCCGAACGGCACCGTCACCACGATCGACCCGGACGGCACGAAGACCGTCTCGCACCTGGGCAAGGGCACCTCGACCATCCAGTACGCCGACGGCTCGGTGTCCCAGGTGGGCGCCGACGGCACCGTCTCCACCACGTACAAGGACGGCAGCACCACCAAGCTCGGCCCGGACGGCACGTACACGACCACGGACGCCGAAGGCAACAAGAAGACCGAGCACCTCAACACCACCGGTGGCAGCGGGGGCACCCGGACCACGCACAACCCGGACGGCTCGACCACGACGACGTACCCGGACGGAACCGTCGACAAGAAGCTCAAGGACGGCGGCCACCAGATCAGTTACCCGGACGGACGGACGGTCACCACCGACCCGTACGGCCGGACGACCGGTGTCACGGGCGGGCCCCCCGGCACCGGCGCCACCGGCGGGCTCGGGCCGAACAAGACCCGCGGCGGGCTGGGCGGCTTCGACTACTACGACTACCCGGACGGCAAGAACAGCACCTCTCCCCTGGGCAGCGGGGGGTACGGCGGTTCGAGCGCGGGTTCCGGAGGCGGGGGCCCCCGGTTGCCCCTCAACCCGCTCGGCGGTCAGGGGTTCACCCCGGGCGCCGGTACGGGAACGGCGGGCGGCGCCGGCCTGGCCGGGGAGCGCGGCCGCGCGATCGCCGCCGGCGAGACCGCCGCCGCGCGCAGCGGCAAGGCGGCCCAACTCGCCGCGGAGGAGGCCGCGATGATGGCCCGGCGGCCCAACACCAGCTCGAACGGCGGCACGCCGATGATGCCGCCGATGGGCGGCATGGGCGGTGGCGGCGCGGGCGGCAACACCCAGAGCGACGAGCGCGAGCGGTCCACCTGGGTGAGCGAGGACGAGGACACCTGGGGTACGGACGAGGGCGGCGTGTCGGCGGTGATCGGGCGATGAGCGCGAGCGGTGACGCCTCGGACGACCGGGCCGGCAGGAAGACGAGTGGCATGAGGGGGACGGAGCACGCATGAGCAATCCCATGGAAGAGCATCTGGCTGAGGCACTGGCCGAGTTCGAGGAGACCCGGGCGAAGCTGAGCGAGGCCGGGGCCGCGGCCGCGCGGATATCGGCGACCGTCATGGCGAAGGACCGCTCTGTGGAGGCCACGGTGGGGCCGCAGGGCGAGCTGACGCATCTGCGTTTCCCGACGTCCCTGTACCGGACCATGCCCCCGGCGCAGCTGGCGAGCGTGCTGATGACCACCATCGGAGCGGCCCGCGCCCAGGCCGCCGAGCAACTGGCCGCCGTCTACCGCCCGTTCGGCCCCATTCCCGGCCTGTCGCCGACCGGTGAAGGCGGCTTCCAGGAGCTGGACTGGGACGAGCTGTTCGCCCCGCTGCGCGAGGAGGGACTGCCCGTTCCCCCGGCCAAGGCGCCGGTCCGGCCGTCCGGCGGCGCGCTGTTCGACGAGATCGTCGAGGAGGACGACGCGAGCCCGGCCGACGACGGCGCCCCGGGGGCCGGCCACCCGGGCACGGGCGGGGAGGACCGGCGATGAGCGGTCTCGACGTCGACACGGAGGGGCTCGGCCAAGGCGGCGAGAACCTGGACCAAGTGGCCCAGTACATCAAGCTGGTGCGCGACGACTACCTGGACAAGATCACCTCGTATCACGGGTGCTGGGGCACCGGTGAATTCGGCGAGGCCTTCGCCCAGAAGTACCTGCCCGCCCTCGAGGACACGAAGGCCGGGCTCGACGAGCTGGGCAAGGCCCTGAACGGCAGCGCGCAGAGCCTCCGGGACGCGTCCGCCGACTTCGGCAACCTGCAGGACGACATCCTCAACCATCTCAACGGCGGGAACGGCAGGCGCTGAACCGTGTCCCTGGAGTTCCCTCCCGAGTGTGCCTGGCTGTTCGCCGCGCTGACCGGTGAAGTCCCGCCGAACGGCGACGAGGACAAGCTGTTCGCGCTGGCCGAGGTCCACAAGGATCTGCACGGCAAGCTGAGCAACGACACGAAGCAGCAGATCGCCGCCGCTCTCGGCTACACCCGTGACACCTTCGACGGGGACGCCGCCGAGATGTACCAGGCGGCGATGAAGAGCTTCATCGGCGAAGAGGGACTCAACTACTTCGACGCGGTGGCCGACCAGGCGCAGCTGCTCGCGCAGTACACGCGCAAGGCCGCCACCCAGCTCCAGTACACCAAGTACATGATCATCGCCCAGCTGGTGGAACTGCTGGTGGAGGCGATCGTCGCGGCGGCACTGGCGTTCTTCTTCGGGGCGTCGATCCAGGCCTACCTGGCGAAGTGCGCGATCGTCCGGTTCCTGATCCGCTCCTGGCTCGGGCGGATGGTGCTGACGCTGCTCATGCACCAGCTGATCAACGTGGGCATGGGCGTCGCGATGGACCTGCTGGTGCAGTGGTCCCAGCTCAACCAGGGCACCCGGGACGAGTACGAGGGCGACCTGACGAAGGCCGCCGCGCTGTCCGGCGCGATCCAGGGCCTTCTGGCGGGACCGTTCCAGTTCCTGGGCAACAAGCTCGGCAAGAAGCTGGCCGATCTCTTCGGCAAGAACGGCGGCAAGAACCTCGGCAACCAGCTCGACGAGGCGTTCCCGCAGCCGCCCGTGCTCGGCCCGAAGGGCCCGACCGGGGTCGGACCGAAGCCGCCGAAGAGCTTCGGCGACGACTTCGCCAAGATCTTCAAGGACAACATCCCCCACACGACCGGCCCCGGCGGCAAGGCGGCGGGCGACAAGTTCGTCCGCGAGATCGGCGACACCTTCGCCCGGCACCTGGGAGGGGACAAGGCCGGCGACGTCGGCCGCGCGTGGGCCCGGACACTCCTGGAGAACACCGGGAAGAAGGAACTGCCGCGACTGCTCGACGACGCGCTCAAGCCGCTCGGGGACAAGGCGCTCAGCAAAATCCTCGGCCAGGGCGCGGCCGATCAGCTCGGCAGGAGCGCGGCGCGGGCTCTGGCGCAGGCGGGCGTCCAGTTCACCACCAAGGGCGTGTTCGACGGTGGGCACGCGGCGGTGTCGGAGGGCTTCTACAACCTGTTCTTCAGCGACGACCACACCTTCAAGACCTCCGGCCTGACCTTCGGATCCGGCATGGTCGAAGGCCGTCTCGGCCACGTGCTGGAGGGCGCGGGCGACAAGCTCGGTGACGGCCTGCGCAACAAGGCACTCGAAGCGGGGCTGAAGCTGCCGGGGGCGGGAGCCGGCGCCGGCGCGGACGGAGCCGGAGGTTCACAGACACCGAACACGGTGAGCGGGTCGGGTGGTACGGGTGCCGTCCCGAGCGGCGACAGCTCCGGTGCCGGCGAGACGGCCGGGGTCGGTACGCCGAGCGAGGACAAGCCGGACGTCCCCTACGCGTCCGGTGTCATCGTGGACGAGAACGGCGACCAGATCCTGGTCATCGACGAGAACGATCCGTCCCGCGTCAATGACCCCGACTACGACGAGGTCACGGCCGAGGACGATACGGACGAGACCGTCGTGGGCACCGTACAACCGTCGGCGGTCCAGGGCAGCGGCCCCCTCACCACATCGGCCGGTGGCAGTGCCTCGACCCCGGTGACCACCTCCGCGAACTCGCCGAGCGCCACCACCGGCATGACGCAGCCGACCACCCAGTCCACCCAGTCCACCCAGTCCACCCAGTCCACCCAGTCCTCAACGAACAGTGCCGCCACCCCGGCACGCCCGACCAGCCAGCCGAACACGACCTCCCGTTCGGACGCGGGCGTCACCCTGTCCGGGTCCGGGCAGACATCGGGCGACTCCGTGTCGACGCCGAACGTCGCCACCGAGAGCTCGAACGAGAACGCCGGGCACTCCACTGTCACCTCGCAGGAATCGACGCAGACCGTGGAGGCGCCGGAGCCCCTGGAGTTCCTGGAGATCCTCACGCCCGCGGAGGTCACGACCGAGGGCGGGCTCGCTCCCGACGACAACGCCACGCACACGGTGAGCAGTGCCGGCGAGGACGAGGGGAACACGAGCGAGCAGCAACAACACCATCAGCGGCCCAGCCAGGCTCCGCCCTCGTTCCAGGAAGGGGATCAGGACCTGGTCCAGCATCTCGCCGGGAACACGGCCCAGAACAACCAGGCCCTCGGCTCCGGCGACTCCCTCCCCCTGGCCACCTTCGTCCCGACGTCCCCGCCCCCTCCGCCTCTCCCCCCGCAGTCCCAGCAGTCCCCGCGGCTCGCCACGGCCCCCCGACCGGTCCAGTCCCGGCCCGTCGAGAACTTCGGCACCCTGGACAGTGAGGGAATCGGCGGCGTGCAGCTGTCCCCGATCGACCCGGACGTCGCGACCTGGCTGCAGGAACGCGTGCTCGACGAGTTCGAGGACCTCGACCCGGACACGCGGGAGAGCGTACGCGCCCAGCTCTCCGCCCAGGCCCTGCACGACAACCGGCTGATGCTGCTGAGCCGTGACGGCTACCGCGTCACGGTCGACGCCCAGGGCGTGCCCCGGTCCGTCGACGTGCGACTGGGTCTGTCGGACCCACACCGGTCGGCCCTGTTCGGTGCGGGGCGCAAGCCCGCGCACAACAACGAACAGCGGCAGACGGCCGCCCTCGACACCACCTCCCAGTCCGGCACGGCGACGGTGCGCACCTTGTCCGTCCCGTTCGCGCACACCTTCGCCCAAGAGGCCGGGAAGCTCACCGGCATTCCCTTCTCGGCGACCGCCTCGGGCACCCACCAGCAGCGCTCCTTCACCTCCACGGTGACCAGCGTGGTCAACTCGACCAGCCTGTTGCGGAGCAACGAGCCGGCGACCCCGTTCGACTACCGGACGGCCTGGAGCCTCAAGCCGGTACCGACCGACGGCACCCCGGCCGGCCCCGATCGGCAGGCGTCACCGGCACCGGACTGGCAGCCGCTGGGGGAACAGGGAACGGTCACCGCCTGGTTCCCCGAGCACTTGGCCGTCCCGTCCGACGCCACGCCGACCGGACCGAACCATCTCGTGAGTCGCCGACAGGCCGAGTTCGACGCCCACTTGAACGCGCTGCCGCTGTGGGCGATGGACTCGATGAAGGACCCGGGGGCGCTGCTGCGCGCGGCGCGGGACGCGTTCGCCGGGCCGCTCGGCTCGCTGTCGCCCGATTCACGTGCGGCCGCCGAAAGGTTCCTGAGCGGTGAATACCTGCTGGGCGCCCTGCCGTTGCAGCGGCTGCGCCCGGATCTGCCGGGCGGTGACAAGGGCACGCTGTCACCTCAGTTGCTGAACGCCGACGGCGACGCGGTCGGCATGTTCCGGGTCACCGCGGTCGTCCGGCCGCGCGAGGGCACGGGCCTGCGGGACGTCCGGGTCGGCGAGAAGTACAGCTTCGAGCGGTATCTGGACCGCCAGCTGAAGGTCGACTCGCTTTCCAAGGTGTCGAGTTCGCTGGGCGGCGAGCTCTCGGCGGGCGTCAGCCTGAACGACCGTCCGAACCAGGCGGACAAGGCCCTGCGGGACTTCCACGCGAACGGTTCGGTGGTGGCCAAGGCCGGGGGCAGCCGGCAGTGGGACAAGGCGTTCGCCACCGGAGCCACGCACAACCTGGTCCACAATCTGCGGGTCAACACCGGCCATGTCCTGACACCGGCGGAGGTGACCTACCACGTCGAGTTCATCGCGGCGGACGGCGCGGTCACGCGTCCCGCTCCCGTCCCCGCTCCTTCCGCGGGCTCCGGAACGACGACGTCCGACCCCTGGACGACCCCGGTGTGGATCCGGACCCTGGACCCCGCCACCCTCACCCCCTCCCCCGTCGCCCCAGCCGCCTCCGCCGCCTCAGCCCCCGGCGGGCCGGCCGCCCTCGCGCCCACTCCCGTACTGCCCCCCGAACTCGCCCAGCTGACCAGTCTCGGCGTGTCCACCGCGGCCCTCGGCATCCACGGCCAGGGCGTGACCCGCGTGCTCGCCGAGGCCCGGACCTGGCTCCAGCGGGAGGGATTCCTGCCGCAGGGACATCAGAGTCTCCTCGGTCCGGGAGCGAGTCTGGTCAAGGCGCGGCTGAACAACCTCCGCAAGCTCGACCTGTTCGGCTCGCAGAACGGGCTGCTCGGCGCGGCCGACGAGCTCGTCGACGGCGGGCTGCTGCTCCATTTCGACCAGCCGCTGCCGGGCGGCGGGGTCCGCCGGGTCCAGCTGCGGTTCACGCTCGACCGCGATCTGACGGGACCCGCCCCGCTCACCCCCGAGAAGTCCCTGACCGGCGTCCACATGCCCAGCTCCAGCAACCTGAGCGCGCCCCACAGCAGCCAGCGGTCGACCACCACCGCGGTGACCGCCGGCCTCGCCGGCAGCCTCGCCGGCCTGGTGTTCGGCCGGGCACGCCCGAGCCTGGCCGGCGACTACAAGGGCACCGGCCAGGTGACGGAGAGCACCACGGCGGGCGCCTCGCTCTCCCACTCGCAGTTCATCCTCACCAGCAACCAGCAGACCGCGCTCTACCGGGTCCCGGCCGTCCTCTCCCTGAGCGTGTCGGAGGGCACGGACCCGACGCCCGTCCACACGTACCACTCGGGCTTCCTCACTCCCGCCGACGGCGCGCAGCTCTCGGATCCGTCCGCCGACGGCACCTACATCGAGCTCGCCGTCCCCGCCCAGCGCACCCTCACGACCGCCCCGGCCCCCCACGGCCCGGCTCTCTTCGACGCCGACGCCCCCTGGCCGCCCGCGGAACAGACCGTCGTCCTCCCGGACAGCTCGCTGGTCGACGTGATGCGGGGCAGCGCCGCGCTGTACCGGACCGTCGAGCAGATGCTGGGCGTCCAGGAAGGGGATCACGCCACCCGGACCACCGAGGACGTGACACCGGCCCCGTCCACCTGGTCGGCGTCCCTCGCGAACGCCGCCGACGCCCTCACCACCTATGCCAGGAACGCCGCGTCCACCGTGCACCACACGGCGTTCGGCGGGGCGCTGGACGACCAGGGCCTCCTGCTGCACGAGTCGCTCCACGCCCAGCTCGCCCCGGCCGCCCTGCTCGCCCGCTCCCACCAGATGATCAAGGGCACGTACGTCATCGACGACCTGTTCGGCACGGGCGCGCTCGCGGGGACCGACCTCGTCGTCGAGGTGCGGGCGATCCTCTCCGACCCGCGGGTCCTCGGCACGGTGACGCAGTACGGCGAGAACGACCTCGCCCTCTCCGACACCGCCTCCCACCAGGTCTCCACCACCTTCTCCCACGAGGGCGGCCTGGGCCTCTCCGCCACCTCTGGCCGGACCCGTGCGGAGGCCGAGACTCCGGCGACGGAGACACCGCGGCCCACGGGCAGGGGACCTGTCACCGGGGGCGGTGGCGTCAAGGCCGTGGCGGGCCGGGGCCGGGGGCGCGCGGTGACGAGTTCCACGTCGACGGGCATGACACGGGTGCCCTCCGAGAGCGGCGCGCAGTTCCGGATCGCGGCGGACGTCACCTACGAGATCACGCTCATCCGGGGCACCAGGAGCCTCGCCACGGACTCGCGCGGACCGTCCCCGACCACGACGACCCGCACCGTGAAGGTGCCCGGCGGCATCCAGTACCTCGCCACCGCCGACCAGTTGCGACGGACCGGCGGTCAGGTGGTGGCGGATCTCGGAGCGGACACCCGGCCCGTGGGCGGCACGCTTCCCCGCCGATTCCGGCGGTACGGAATGCTGGGCCTCGCGGCGGTGGTCGAGGCCACCACGCTGTCGGCGCCCATGCCCGCCACACCGGCGGCGGACACGCCCGCGCCCGCGGCCGACCGCTCCGTCCTCCGTGACCGTCTGATGGACCTGGTCGGCCGGCACGCGCCGGGAAGCACCACGCCCGGCCACCGCTCCTACGTGCCCGGGCTGCGCCGGCTCATCGCCGACGTCACCTCGCCGGCGGCGCTCGCCATGCTCCCGGGCCGCGGCGATCGGCAGCCGTTGTCGTTCACCTTCCCCTACCAGGACGGCCTGACCATCAAGAGCGTGACCGTCGACGTGCACGGTCACCCCAAGGGGAGCGCCGACGAACTGAGGAATCTGAGCGGACGCGCGGTCGGCGACGGCGGCGCGCTGGAGAACTTCACCGCCCACGCCCCCGCCAACCGCACCGAGAGCGTCAGCCGGACCGCCCGTTCGGGACTCAACGTGTCCGGTTCGGTCTCACTGCCCACCTCGGACACCACCGCCCGCAAGGCGGGCCTCGGCCCCGTCGCCGGACACGCGACCAATCGTTCCTCCACCGTGAGCACCTCCCGCACCGCCGAGGACCGGCTCTGGCAGCGGACCGAGCGCGGAACCGAGTTCACCCTCGGTTACGAGTTCACCGCCCAGGTCACGATCGACGGCACGACCCACCCGCTGCCGGCCCCGGTCGACGGGCGGGTCACCCTGCGGTTCGGCGGCGACACCGCCGCCCAGAACCCGGACCACGAGCCGGCCTTCACGCCCGTCCCGGACGAGGTGCACCTCACGGACCCGGTCACCCGTCTGCCGCAGCTGACCGGCGCGACCCCGCTGCGGCCGATCGGCAACGAGGTCGCCTACGGCCTCACCAACCAGCAACACCTGCTGGAAGCCGTCGAAGCACTGGCCCCCGCCCTCCACACGCTCACTCCCTTGTCCACCCGGACCACCGAGGGCGCGGCCGTCCGGCTCACCGAACTGCTGCACGGCGGCCGGATCGCGGCCGGGCCCCTACGGACGACGGCCGGTTTCTTCGGCCGGATGCTCGGTGTCAAGAACCTCCCGTCCGTCACCCTGTCCACCCAGGTGTTCAACCCGCGCGTCCTGGACAGCACCAGGGGCGTGACGACCGACCGGGTGCGGGTCGCCGGATTCGGCACCTCGTCCAGCTCCGCCTCGTCCCGGACCACTTCCTTCAGCCTGGCGGTCACCGGCACCCTCGGCGCCGACGGTTCGCACACCCTCGGCGCGTCGGCCCCGCTCGTCTCGTACCAATCGACACCCGGCGGCCGGGGCGGCGGAGTCTCGGCCGCCGGGCGGCGCTGGGAGAAGACCGGCCGCGCCGGGACACCCGACGCCACCGAGGGCGAACCGACGCACGAGGTCGAGGTGGACACGGTCACCACCGTCACCGGCCCGGACGGGACCGTGCGGTACGTGACCGGCACCGCCCTGATGCGGGTGCCCGAACGGGAACTGCTCGGCCTCGGAGTGTTCCAGGAAGCGGACCGGGGCAACGGGGTGTGGGACCTCTCGGCGGACCCCGCGCCGCGGCCCGCGCCGGGGTCCGCCACCCTGACCGAGGTCTTGGCGGCCACCGCGACGGACCTTCGCGTCATCGCCGCCGGCCCGCACCCCGACGGCCTGCCGGCCCAGCTGTGGCACGACCTCGGCCCGCGGCCCGAGCCCGTCACGCGTATGGCGTTGCTCTATCGCGCGTACCGGATCGCCCAGGAGGGCGGATTCCCGGTCGAGCTCGCGCTGCGCGATTCCTCCGGCACCCGCTTCTGGTCCTTCGTCCCGTCGTCGCCGCACGCCTCCTCCACGGTCTCGCGGCCGACCACCGCGCCGGTCTCCTCCGTGACCGGGGAGCACGCGATGTTCGCGCGCCTGTACGACGCGGAGCGCCGGGCCGGCGAGGCGTCGCAGGCCCTGCTTCTCATCGAGGCGGCGGACTCCCTGCGCACGGACGGGACCCGCCTTTCACAGCAGTCGGCCGAACAGCTTCGTACGCGGCTTGAAGAGTTGGACGCAAGGGAGTCGGAACTCGTACGCGAGCGGGACGGCCTGCGGACGATGCTCGACAAGACCGCCGCGGCCCGCGCCGGCACTCCCGCCCCCTCCCCCGACCGGGCCGCCGTGCTCGACCGCCGGGCCGAGATGCTCCGCGGCGCGCTGGTCTCGTCGGCGCACGACCTCGACACGCTCCATGCGGAGCGCGCCCGCATCGAACAGTGGCAGGACCTGACCGCCCGGCGCCTCGCGGCCGAAGCGGAGATCCGCGCCTTGGAGGGCGATCTGACGCACGCGGCCGCCGCCCTGGAGACAGCGCACCAGGGCTCTCTCACGGTGTCGGGCGACCTCCTGATCCCGCCGGTCACCGATCCCCGGCCGGAATCCCTCGCCTCGCAGACGCCCGCCTGGACCGCCTCCAACGCGCCGGAGGCCTCCCAGGGGCCGGACACCACCACCGCGCCCCGCCCTCCGGCCGAACGGGTCACCCGCCCCGTACTTCCCCATGAATCACGGCAGTTCAAGGGCAGCGCCACCGCGGCCGTCCACACGGAGCGCTTCGATCCCCACCTCACCCAGACCAACGGCGTCAAGGGCACCCGCGGCCTGCTCGACGGCTCCCTCACCCTGATCCGTCATCATGTCCGCCGGGAGCAGATGCCCGACGGGCGGACGGTCAGGCACTTCTTCGTCACGCTTCCGTTCGCCCTCACCGACGGGCTGACACCCGGGGATCTGTCGTCGCTCCAGAACCGTGTCCAGGCCGCCCTGGACACCCACATCAACCAGCCGGGCTACCGGCTGCCCGAGTCCGGCGACCAGCTCCGCGTCACGGCCGAGTTCGTGCACGCGCCGACCCACAGCGAGGCGGTCACGCTCGCGCACGCGACCCGGCCCGCCCGCGCGGACCAGCGCTCCTGGGACCTCGGCCACAGCGATGCCGTCCTGACCCACGAGATCCTGCACTACCTGGGCCTGCCCGACGAGTACGCCGACACCGGCGCGGCCCGCCCCCACCTGTTCCGCCGGAACGCGGGCGCGTCCGGTGTCCACACCGAGGGCCTGATGGCCCGCACCGACACGGCCTCGCCGGACGCGCTCCCGGCCGCGTACCTCCGGACGATCGAGCAGGTCAGCCAGAACGCGGTCATCCCCCTGCACACCGCGCCCGGACCACTCACCCAGGTCTCACGGCTGAGCCCGTCGTCCCCGAACTCTCCCTCGCTTCCCGTCAGTTCGTCCCCGTCCGACTGGCGGCGTCCGCTGTCGGCCTACGTCCAGGGATACGGTGCCGAGGGCTTCCCGGGCGTCGGGATGGAGCACTTCGAGCCGCTGCCGACGGCGACCCTGGACGCGCTGGCAGAACATGTCACCACACTGCTGACGTCCCATCAGACGGCCGACGAAACCTCCACCGACGCCCAGCGGAGCGCACACCTGGCCACCGTACGCGCGGCCCTGTCCCGGCAGTTCGGCCCGTCGGCGCTCGCCACCCGGATGCCGTACCTGCTGAGCGAGCACGGCCACCCGCTCACGGTCGACCTGGACGGTGTACGCCACACCGTGGACCTCCGGGTGCGGCTGTCCGATCCCGTGACGTCCCCGGCGTTCGGCACGTACACCCAGGAGGATCCCGAGCGCCGGATCGAGAAGCGGGCGACGGGCGCGCTGGAACAGGCGAGTGCGTCCGGCTCGGTCAACCCCCGCACCCTGCCGATCCCGCTGACCTTCAACCTGCCCGTCTCGAACTCGTTCGTCACCGGCGTCCTGTTCAGCCCGACCCTGAGCATCACCCACAACCAGCGCGCGTTCACGGGCACCACCGGGCAGACGGTGACCCAGACACAGGTCCTGCGCAACAACACTCCCTCCCACCCGGTGGAGTTCGCTTCGGCCTGGCAAGCGCGGGTGCGGACCACTGGGACCGGAACGGACGCCGCGGTCCGGATCGACGACGAAGCGCCCGCCCTGCCCCTGAGGGAGCCCGCCGCCTGGGGGGATCCCTTGGATTCCGGCCGGCTGACCGTGCAGTTCCCCGCCCGCGTGGCGACGGTCGCTCCGGCGGGCCCGGACCAGCATGCCTCCGAGTCCTCCGAGTCCTCCGACACCACGGTCGCTTCGCTCGACGACCTCCCCCTGTGGACGGTCGACTCCCTTCAGGACCCCGGCTTCGTCGAGCGGAGGGCAACCGAGGTGCTGGCCCAGCCCCTCGGTGTGCTCGCCGAACACTCGCTCCAGGAGCTCCGCACCTTCTTCGGTGAGGCGAACCTGCGCGGCAGCGCCCACCTCCAGCGCGCCGCGGCCAACGGACAGCTCAGCCCGATCCTGTACCGGCCGGACGGCACGGCCGTCGGCATGCTGCGGCTGACGGTGCGCCTGGAACCGAACGGCACCACGGTGGCGTCCGTGCCCGACAAGTTCTTCATGGAGAGCCACCTCTCGCGAAGCGTCAAGTTCGACACCGGGGTGAAAATCACCTCCGGGGTCGGGCTGGATACCGCGGTGAACCCGTCGCTGGACCTGGTGCGGCCCTTCTCCGCCACCACGCCCTGGACGACAGGAGCGGGATTCGGCTTCAAGGGCGGCTTGAAATGGAGCTGGTCGCACGGCCACAACTCCGGTTCCACCGCATCCGTCAACCACACCCTGCGCACCACCGGCCGGCACCATCTCGTCCCGTTCACCGCGTCTTACTCCGTGTCGCTGGTCAGCCGCGACGGCACCGAGCACCCGTACCCGCTGGGCAGCACACCGGTGCGCCTGCGGGTGCTGCCGCAGAGCGCGGTCACGCTCACCGAACCGGGAACCCGCCCCGTACCGCCGGAGATCGAGCGGCTGGAGGCCATCGGCGTGTCGGCCACGCCGTTGCGCGTCGACGGCACAGAGCAGATGTTCACGCGACTGGAGACCTGGCTGCGCGACCGGGGCTACCTGCCGTCCGCCACACCGGCGGCCGACGCGTCCGCGGCCTCTCCCCGTGCGGCAAGTGGTCCGCTGACGCACGCCGCCGCGCGCGTCCGGGAGTGGTGGCACCGCCTCGACGAGGCGAACGTCGCGGCGCGCCTCGCCAACCAGCGCGTCTTCGAGCAGTTCCGGTCCTCCCTCGGTCTGCGCGCCGCGCTGGACGACATGGCCGACGACGCCCACCGCGTCTGGCTGACGCTTCCCGGCGGCCTGACCCGGACCGAGCAGCGGATCGAGCTGTCGCTGAGCATGACCCGCACCGCGAGCCCGGTGGTGCACGAAGGCGGACTCGGCGCGATCGAGACGATCAACTCGGTGGCGCTGGCGCTCCCCGGTACCGAGCAGACCTCCGCGACCGGCGGCTCGACGCGGGGCTGGGGCCTCTCGCTCTCCGGCCCCCACGGCACGGGCCCGCTCACCCTCGCCGCGGGGTACCAGCAGGCGTCCGGTCATCAGACCGGGACCACCACGACCCTCGGCAACGCGCTCGGCCACGACCAGCTGGTCCTCACCCGCAACGCGCCCAGCCAGGTGTTCACCGTGCCCGTCCACTTCACGGTGCGGGTGCACGAGGGCGGGGAGCACAGCCCGGTCGAGCCGTTCAGCACCGCGCCCGTGCCCGACGCGACTGTGATCGACATGGAACCGCCGACGGTGCTCCCGGGAACCGGTAACACCGCGTCTCCCAGCCTTCGCGTCCTGGTGCCCGGCGACCGGACCGTACCCGTGGCGGGGACGCGGGACCAGGTCGCGACGGGGACGCCCCGCGAGGGGCGGATCCGCCCGGTCGACGACAGCGATCGCCGGCTGCTCGGATTCCGTACGGAGGACGAGCCCGGGACCGTACCCGCGGAGCCCGTCCTGCGCATCCCCGACGACGCGTTCGTCGACCTGGTGCGCGGCGCGCGGCGGCTGCGCGAGGCGATCCTCGACGCGCTCGTCGCCTCCGGGAGCACGGGCGAGAACGCGGGTGGCGACGGCACGCCCACCCCCTTCTCCTCACGCGGCTGGCCGAGCAGCGTCCTCTTCGGTCCCACCCCCCAGGACCACCGGGCCTCCTTGACCGAGCAGCTGAACGCCGCCGTCAACGCCACCCAACTCACCGCTCACGCACACCAGTTGTTCAAGAGCAGCTATGTCATCGAGGGGCTGGTGCTGCCCGGCCTGATCTACGACACCGAGGTGTCCGTGGAGATCCAGGCGTTCGCCCGCGGGCCCCGCCTCGTGTCGGAGGCCGAACACGCCCAGTACATCGAGACCGGCGTGAGCTCCACCCGTTCCTTCGCCCGGCAGGTCACCGACAGCGCCACCTTCGAGCGCTCGACGACGTTCTCCGGCAAGGAGCAGCAAGCGAGTGGAACGTGGGCATCGGCGCTCCACCCGGCCCTCGGTCACACCTCCACCTCGCGCGACGACCACGCGCTGACCACCACCACGTCGGACGGGGTCACCCGTACGCCCACCGAGGCCACGCGCCTGCTGCGCATCGGCGCGGACACCACCTTCGTGGTCACGGTCCGCCAGGGCCGGCGCAACTTCTACCTGAACGCCGTGTCCGAGGTGTCGCAGCACCTCCCCGGATCCGCCGCCCCCCTGACCGTGACGAGAGCGGTCGACCTGCCCGACGGGCTTCAACTGCTCGTCACGCCGGGCCAGGCCGGACGCAACCGGGAGTTCTTCGCCGCGGTGTCCGGGGTGACCCCGCCCGCCCCACCGGCCGTCCGGGACCTGCCGTTCCCGCAGCCGTTGCGCGACGGGCAGGCGTTCGGGGTCGGGTCGGTGCTCAACGTCGTCCCCCTGGCACCTCGGGAATCGACGGCGGACACCACGGACACCACGGAGGCCGCCGGCCGGCGGCCCGACCCCGAACGGGACCGGTTCGGCCGCGTCCTGCGGGAACTGGTGGAACGGGCCGCGCCCGGCCTCCTGTCCCCCGGCGACGCGTACGGTCCCGGCGTGCGGGCCCGGCTGGCCGACCTGACCTCGACGGCGGGCCTGCGCATGCTGGCCTCGCGCGGGGCGAACAACCCGCTGCGGCACCACTTCGTCCATGTGCGGAACGGGATCGCCCGGCTCGTCGAGGTGTCCGTGTACGCGACCCCGGCGGAGAACCTGCGCGACGTACGCGGGTCCCGGGTCGACGGCACCTCGTCGGGGCAGGAGAACACGTTCACGCACGTCCCCGGCAACACCACGGTCTCGGACAGCTCCACCGCCCAGCACGGCGTCACGTTCACCCCCGGCACCAGGCACCCGAGGCCGCCGGTGGGAATCCACATGGACGTCTTCACGCCGAAGGTCGCGCACTCCTCCGCGCGGACGGTCGCCACGTCGTCCGGTACCGCCTCCGACCAGCGGTTCTGGCTGCGCTCCGACGCCGCGGCGGAGTACACCCTGGAGTACGAGTACCACGCCGAGGTACGCACCCGGACGCTGCCGTTCACTCCCGCGCAGCTCACTCAGGAACTGCTGCACAGCGATTGGCTGCGCGACCATGCCTGGGCACAGTGGCTGTCCGAGTGGATCGGCTCGGCCTCGGAGTACGGGCCGCCGCTCACCCCTCCCGCCCACGACCGGCTGCCGGCCCGGGTCGATCTGCGGTTCACCAGCGATGACGTGCACAGTGCCGGGCGCACGACGGAGGAGAACCAGGAGCTGACCACCCGGGAAGCGACGGTGCTGGACTCCCGGCCCCTGCCGTCGGCGCGGCGGGAAGAGGGCCCGGAGGATCCCGCGCGCCGGTGGCTGCCGAACGGAGTCCGGCCCCTGGTGGTGCACTCGTTCAGCGGCATCGGCCTCCTGCACCAGGCCGTGCGTGAGGTGGCGCCGGGGCTCGGACTGCCGGAGACGACACCCGACCAGCGGGCGGAAGCCGGTGATCAGGCGGCCGTACGGTTCACGGAGCTCGCGGGACAGGAGCGACTGACGGTCGGCGGCCCCTGGCTGGCCGGCCTGCTGGGACTGGACGCGTCATCGTACGGATCGTCCCCGTCGGGGGCCGAGGTAACCTTGTCCGTCGCCCTGCACAGTCCCGCCCTGCTCCGCGACACCGGCGCCCTGGCGATGGACCGGGTGTTCATCCAGACGACCTCGGGTGCCACGTCGACGACCCGGTCGGACGCCACGGCCTTCACCGCACAGCTCGGCGCCAAGGGGCCGGTGCCTCAGATGACGCTCGGCCCGACGGCGCCGCTGGCGCAGTTCCAGCACCAGCCGCCCGGGGCGGCGGCCACGCACACCGCCACCGACCGCAACTGGCAGCGGCAAGGCGTGACATCCGTACCGAAGGACGAGCGGACCTGGCGGACCCATCTGGTGAGCTTCTCCACGGTGATCACCGTGACAGGGCCGAACGGAGACGAACGCCAGGTCGAGGGCAGTGCCACCGTGCGGCTCTCCGAACGGGACCTGCTCGGCCTCGGCGTGCTGCCCGGGCACGTCACCGAGCAGGTCTTCGACGGCACCACCCTGCTACGGGAGTCCGCGCCGTCCGCCCCGGCTGATCCCGCCCCGGCCTCCACTGCCCCTCCGGCCTCCACGGCGGAGCGTCTCGCGGCGGGCATCACGAACGCCGAGCCCGGCACCCTGCCCGTGGAACTCTGGCTGGACGTCCGCGGCGACGCCGCGCTCACTCTGCTCGCCGCGTACACCGGGGAGACCGGGGACATCACCGACCTGAACACCCTGGCCCTCGCCCTGGCCCGTCACGTGGCCGAGCTGGCCGGGCGCCCGGTGACCCTGGGTCTGCTGACGGGCACCGGCCGGACCCTTGTCGACTCGGGCCCGCTCACCCCTTCCGCCCGTTCCACCCTCTCCGACCTGGCCCTGGACATCCTCACCGGGGGCGGCTCCTCCCGCACCGCCAACGAACCCGAGGACACCGCGTGAACGCGCGGGAGCTATGGTCGACATCACTTTTGAGCACGGCCGTTCATGGAGGATCAGTGCAACCCAGCAGCCCCGTCAGCCGGGAGCGCACCGGATGAGCGGCATGTCCTCACGGATCCCCCGGTGGTTCGGCCGCCGCACGCCCGCCTCTCCGGCGGCCACCACACCCGGCCCGGGCGAGACCCCGGCGGGCCCGCACACCGTCCTCGAAGCGGACGGCGAGCGGTTCCTCCTCCGTTCCTCGGCCGACCGGGCCTCCACCGTGGCCGAGTTGGTCCGCGACCTGCCCGCCGAGCCCGGGCGGCCGGTGGTCGTCGTCGACGTGACCGCCGACGCGGCGGGCAACCTCGGCGAGGAACTGGGCGGCCTGCTCGGACGGTTGAGCGCCGACCCGGCCTGCTCGGCCGCACGCCTGGTCATGTCCGGCGCGGCAGCCGCGACAGCCGAACGACTTCCTTTGGCGCAACGCCTCGCCGACGCCTGGCAGTTGGATATCGAGGCACCGGACGCGCCGATCGTCCTCGTCCCCGGGGGCGGGCTGTACGTGGCCGAGCCCACGACCCGCGCCGGGGGCTGGTGGCGGTTCGCACCCGGCGGCGAGCCCGAGGCGCTGGGGGCGCGCATGCCCGCGCCGCGCTGGCAGCGAGCACTGGCCCGGGTCCCCCTCGGCGCGCTGGGCGGATGCGTCGTGCAACAGATACCGGCGGGCCTGTCGCTGCGTCCCGCCGGGGCGGCGGCGCCACGGACCGGGGAGTTGGCGTACGCCCTGGCCGTCCACCCTGAGCGGCTGACCCTGCTGGTGAGTTCCCGCGGGGCGAGCGAGGAAGGCATCGCCGAGGACCTGGCGACGCTGCTCGCCGGACTGCCCGCCGAGCTGCGCCGTTCGGTGCGGCTCGCGCCCGGTGACGGCCGGGATCTGCTGCCGGTCGCGGAGACGGTGGCGGACCTGCTGGGCACGGAGATCGAGGTCTGCACCGGCCTCCCGTTCCCCCTGCCCGACGGGGCGCCGGGAGCCGCGCACGCCGAGTCCGTGCGCCTGAACTCCTCGGAGGGCGAGCCCACATGGCCCGCCCTGCTGGCCTCCGTGGTGTGCGCCCCCGCCGGACCCGACGGCCACCGCCCCGCTGCCCGCCCGGCCCGCTGGAATCTGCCGGATCCCGTGGACGGCCCGGCCCTCGAACCCGCCACGCTGCGCCTGCCGGACGGCGCGTACGCCGTCGCGGTGCGGGCGGGCCTGTGGGTGGGCGACTCGCCCGTACCACCCCCCGAGGTGCGCGACCGGCCGGCCGAGGCACGTGCCGCTCGGATCGAGATCGCGGACACGGACGACGACACGTCCCGCGACCTGCTGCTGACGTCGCTGGCGGCGCTGCTGCCCCGACTGGACGAGCAGGTGCGCGAGCACGCGGAGATCGCCGCCCCGAAGGGGGCCGGGCCGGAGACCGTGGGAGCCTTGCGCCGGTTCTCGATGCGGCACGGGGTGGCGTACGTGACAGGCGCGAGGGAGGAAGGCACCTCGGTGACGCCCGACGCCGGAGCCACCCCGTCCGAGCCGTCGGCCCCGCCGGCCGCGCCTCCCGGGGCACCGGTCCGACCCATGGCCCTGACCTCCACCTCCACCGGCTCCCCCGCTCCCGCGACCACCGAGGCGACTCCGGTGCACGTCGCCGCCCCGGCGTCCGAGCCGCGACCCTCCGGTCCGGAAGAGGTTCCGGAGGCCGTTCCCACCGTTCCCACCGTTCCCACCGTGCTCGCCGGCCGCCCGGCGACCGGGAGCGCGGCTCGCCCTGCCGAAGAAGCGCGTATTCCGGCACCGTCGGCTCGGGCGTCGGCCGTACGGTCCGAAGTCCACGCCACCGAAAGTGTCCCGGCGCCACCGGCAGCGGTGTCCACGGCTGCGCTCCCGGCCGCGAAGCCCCCGGCCGCCCCGACCGTCCCTGCGCCCCCTGCCGCCCCCCGCCGTACCGGCACAGCCCCCACCGGTGCCAGCGGCGACGGCGACCGGGCGGCCTTCCGAGACCTGGCGTCGGACGTCTGGGAGGAACACACCGGGCCGGTCAACCAGGCCCTCATCCGGCTGCCCGCCCTGCGCGGCACCGGTGAGGCCGCCGCACGCGCCGACCTGATAGCCGTACACCTCTACCTCACCTCGCCGCCGGACGGCCCCTTCGGAGCGCTCGCACTGGCGGAGCACGCCGAAGAGCTGCGCCCGTACGCCGCGTGTCTGTCCTCCGGACTCGGCCGCCTGCCCGCGCTGCGCGGCACCCTGATGCGCGCGGTGCCCGGCCCGGACATCCCGGAGGACGTCGTTCCCGGGGCGTGCCTCCACACGGACGCGCCACTCGACGCCGTCCATCTGGAGGCGCCGGACGCTCCTGTCCCGCCCACGGAGTTCGTCCGTTACGTCATCCGCCCCCTCACCGCCCGCCGGACCTCCGCGCTGACGCGCGACGGCAGCGGAGCGGCGGCGCTGTTCGCCCCGGGCACCGCGTTCTCCGTGCTGGCCAGGTACGAGGCGGGCGACGGGCTGCCCGGCCGTATCCTGCTCGCCGAAGTCCCGTCCGGCGCCGCCCCGTTCCGGCCCCCTTCGGACGAGGTCGTCGCCCGACTGGACACGGCCTCCCGCCGGCTGCCCCTGCCGGGCGGCCCACCGTGGCCCGTCCGCTGTACGGGCCCGCTCACTTCCTAGTGCTGTCGTCGGCTGTCCGGCCGTCCGTTCCGCTCCTCCGTCCCCGAGAGAGGCATTCATGGCAACCAGCGAGTCCGCCCCGACAGGCGGGGGCACCGGCGCTTCCGGGCCATCGGTCCGACGCGCGACAGCGCTTGCGGCACTGACCGAGGAGCCGGGCGAGGGCCTGTTCCCGGCAGCCTCGTCCCCCGATGCGACGGCGACGGCCACCGCTTCCGTCGCCGTGCGGAAGGAGAGCGCCGCGCGGCAGAAGCAGGAAGCCGCCACGTCCGCGAAGAGCACGGACGAGAGCGCGCCGAAGCCCGCCATAGCCACCGCCACCGCCACGACCAGCGCGTCGGCCGGCGGGAAGGCAGTCGAGAGCGCCGGTAGTCCGGCGGCATCCGGCACGGGAACCCCGCCTGCGGGCACCTCGGAGGAGAAGGCCGAGGAGAAGGCCGAAGCCGGGACCGCGACGGAGCCGAAGGCGGCCGCGGCAGCGACGGCCACCGCTGCCGCCACCGCCACCGCCACCGCCACCGCCACGGAGGAAACGGGTGCCGAGGCGAAGCTCGGCGCGGCGGCCACACGGCCCGCGACCACCTCCCGCCGTACCCTCGCGCGGCCTCTCGGCCGTCCCCTCGGGCGGCCCGGCAAGCCCATGATCGCCGCGGCCGTGGTCGGCGGGCTCGTACTGATCGGGGTGCCCTTCCTGATATCCGGGCCGGACGACAAGCCCGGCCCGGTCGCCGCCGGCGCACCCGCCGGAAGCCCGATGGACCCGGACGGCTCCGGCCCGGGAGTCGTACCGGGCGAGCAGCGGGCCCCCGACTCCGGTTCGGTCGAGGACGGCGGCAAGCGCCCCGGCACCGCCGGTACGCCCGCCCGTCCCGGCAAGGGCGCCGTCGACGCGCCCGGCGGCATCCACGAGGACGGCGGGGTGGCGGCGAAGGGCGCAGTGGGATCAGGCACCGGGGCCGGTGCCAAGAACACGGACGACGCCAAGAAGCCCGGCTCCCCCGCCAAGACCACGACCGGGTCCACGGGCGGGAAGGCCTCCACGGGCAAGAGCGGGACCGGTGCCGGGACCGGCACCGGCGCCGTCTCGCCCGGATCCGGCCCCACGTCCGGGTCCGGGTCCGGGAGCACGCAGAAGCCGGTCGCCTCGTCGACCGTGGTGTACACCGGCGTCACCGGACGCGGCTGCGGCACCCCTTCCGGTGGCGGCTACCAGCGGGACAACTACTTCAGCGACGGCAGCAACGGCTGGTACGCCCGTACGTCCGGCGGCTGGACGGGCGACGGATGCAACGGCAGCTTCGACGCCGTCCCGATGTCCGGTGACGTCGACACCGACATGAAGAGCCGCGTCAAGTGGTGGTGGAAGCCGGGGAGCAAGGCCCGTACCTGCCAGATCTCCGTCTACATCCCGAGCAGCACCAACACCCTCTACGTCGGCGGCCACCCGACGAAGTACCACGTGCTCGTGAACGCCAACGACCGTACGACCATGTACGACAGCTTCACCATCAACCAGGTGGGCCACCGCGGCCAGTGGGTCAACGCGGGCACCTTCCCCATGAAGGGCACGACGATCGGCGTGAAGCTCCTCGACCGGGGCGACGACTGGTCCAAGGGCTGGGAGAAGGCACACCACGCCGCCGCCCAGATGCGGGCGACCTGCCGCTCCTGACCGACGGCCGGGGCGGGTGGCGGGCCCCGCCTTCAGGCGCGCGTACCGGGCGGCAGCAGGTGCCGGTAGGCCCGCGGGTGCGTGGCGAGGAAGTCGGCGAAGGACTGGGGCGGGTGCCCGGTCAGGGCGCGGATGTCGTCGGACACGTCGTCCATCTCGCCTGCCGCCACCGCCTCGTACGAGGTGACCCAGCCCTCGACCTCCCAGTCCGGGGCCTGGTAGGCGGCCCGGGAGGCGTACGCCTCGTCACGCGTCTCCGGCCGGTAGACGACCTCGCGCCCGCCGGCCGCGGCGAGCGCGGCGGCGATCTCGGCGAAGGAGAGCGCCTCGGGGCCGGTCATGTCGTACGTGGCGCCGTCGTGCCCCGTGCCGAGGAGGACCGCCGTCGCGGCCGCGGCGACGTCGTCGTGCGTGACGGCGGCCACCCGGCCGTCCCCGGCGGGCCCGCGCAGCACGCCGTCGGGCGAGGTCATCGCGGCGAGGTCGGCCTGGTAGGCGCTGTCCCGCAGGAAGGTGAAGGGCACGCCGGCGGCGCGGATGTGCTGCTCGGTGTGCCAGTGGTCGCGGGCGTAGGTGAAGGTCGCGTGGGGTGCGGCGTTCAGGTAGGAGAGGTAGACGATCCGGCGGACGCCGGCGGCGAGGGCCGCGTCGACCGCCGTCGCGTGGGTGCGCACCCGGTCCGGTGCCTCGTGGGCGGAGACCAGGAAGAGGCTGTGCGCGCCGTCGAGCGCGGCGCGCATCGCGGCGGCGTCGGCGTATTCCGCCGTCCGGGTGTCGTCGGCGGGGGACGCCGCCAGCTTCTCCGGATCGCGGCCCAGCGCCCGGACCGGCACGCCCTGCTCGGCGAGGTGGCGCACCACCCGGCGGCCGATCCGCCCGGTGGCCCCGGTGACCGCGATGAGTCCGCTCACGTTCCGCTCCCCGCTCGTGTCCTCGGCCGTGCCCTGTCCGCGGCGTGTCCCGTCCCGGGCCCGCCGTCCTCCCCCATTCGACCCCGGGCCCGGGCGCGGCGCACCCGCTCGGTCGTCAGCGGGTGCCCGGCCGGAGCAGGTCGAGCGGGTGGGTCTCCACGTACGCCGCGACCTCGTCGTCCTTGAACGACTGCCACAGCGCGTCGCAGCGGGCGCGGTCCAGCCGGACCACCGACTGGCCCCGCTCGGTGCCGGTGCCCTTCACCGGGGCGTTCATGAAGGTCATGTCGCGGGCCCGGACCTCGCGCATGTTCCAGATCAGGTCGCGCATGTCGCCGTCACCGAAGCGCTCGTCGACGGACACGGTCTCGGTGAAGATGTCGAGGGTCTTCTTCAACTGGAGGGGATCCTTCAGGGAGTTCGCGGACATCACCTTCTCCAGGACGGTGCGCAGGTAGTTCTGCTGGCGGTGGGTGCGGTCGAAGTCGCCGCCCGGCAGGCCCTTGCGTTCGCCGACGTAGGCGAGGGCCTCGGCGCCGTTCATGTGCCGGCGCTCGCCGGTGGTCAGCAGGATGTCGACGCCGCCGACGGCGTCGGTGAGCTTGCGGAAGCCGTTCCAGTCGATGACGGCGAAGTGGTCGACGCGGACGTCGGTGAGACGCTGCACGGTGTCGATGAGGAGCGGTGGGCCGCCCCAGGAGAAGGCCGCGTTGAGCTTCGCGCGCCCCTTGCCGGGGATGTCCACCCAGGAGTCGCGCGGCAGGGAGACCACGTACGCGGCGGAGTGGTCCTCCGGTATGTGCACCAGCATCATCGCGTCGCTGCGCTGGTCGCCGTACTTCCACAGCGTGCCCTTGGCGTCGCTGCCGGTCGTCGGGACCTCGGAGCGCGAGTCGAGGCCCATGAGCAGGAAGTTCCGGCCGCCCTTGGAGGCGTCCGGGACGGGCGCGTCGGTCGGGAAGGTCTGCGGGATGCGCTGGACCCGGCCGGTGTAGTGGCGGTACGCCCAGTAGCCGGTGCCCGCGGTGAGCAGGGCGGCGCCGACGAGCAAGGCGAGCGCGGTCAGCAGGACCGTGCGCGCCCGGGGACGCCGCCGCCGCCGTTTCGCCGCGTCGGCGGACGCATCCGAGGTGCCCGTACCGCCGGGCGTGTCCGGGCCGCCCGCGCCGCTCGGCCTTTCCGCGTCGTCCACCCGGGCGCCGCGCCCTTCCGCACCGTCGGTGCCCGGCGCGCCTTCAGTGCCCGGCGCGCCCTCAGCACCCGGCGCGCCATCTCGGCCGCCGGTATCCGCCCCGTCGGCCGCGCTGTCGTCGTGCTCGTTCATGGCTACGGTTCCCCCTCCGCTGCCCGCCCCCGAACCACCCGGCTCGCCCCGCCGGCGCGTACACCGACACCAGGATGCCGGACGACGGCGCGGCGCGGGGTGAGTCGGACAAGCGGAGCAGAACGGTCCGGCGGCGGGCAGGGGGCGGAATCAGCCGGTCACGGTGATCTGCTGGGCCGGGTCGGTGGTGTCGGTGATCTGGTACGTGGCGCTGAAGTTGGCCGACTGGTCGCCCGTCGGGCACAGCAGGCCGCCGGTCACGGTGGCGGGGACGGCCGCGCCCGAGATGGCGAGGCTGGACGGGGCGCCGTTGGTCCAGCTGCCGTTCACGGCGGTGGCGCCGCTCGGCGAGGCCGTGATGGTGCAGGACGCGAGGCCGCTGGTCTTGAGCACCACCCCGCCCTTGGGGATGGAGAACCCGGCGGTGGCCGGCGTGCCGTTCTGGGCGGTGAGCGCCCAGGCGCCGTTGGTGGCGTTGGTGGTGACCGAGACGTTGACGCCGAAGATGCTGGTGGTACAGCTGCTGAAGGTGGGCGGGTTGATGGGGACGGTGACCGGCCCGGCGGCATTGTGGTTGGCGGGAGCCGCGGGCACCTGGTTGGCCGCGCCGGTGGAGGGCGAGGACGCGGACACCGAGCAGGTCATGGTGGTGGAGCCGGCGACGAAGGTGGCCTTGCCGCTGAGCTTGGCGGCGAAGGAGTGCCCGGCCGGGAGCAGGGTGGTGGACGCGGCCTGGGTGCCGGTGCCGCCGAAGGTGAGGGCGGTGGCGGCGGCGAGACCGGTCGCGGCGATGAGCAGCTTGGACATGGGGATCTCCTCGGGTTCGGAGTGTGGGGATGCGCGAGGAGGTGCGAGGTACGAGGTGCGCGTGCACGGTGCGAGGACGTGCGCGAAGCGACGTGCGGCGTACGCGGTGCTGCGTGCGACGTGCGCGGTGACGCGTGGGGTGGGGGGTGGCGCACGCGAAGTGACCTGAGAGTAGAACCGGCCGGTAGCAGCGTCCAGACAGGTTTTGCGCCATGTCTGACACTCCGTCAGGCATGCGCCTCGTTTGCTACTTGACGGTAAGGGCGGGCGGCCCGGCACCAGGGCCGTCCCCGGAGCGGAGCCTCGATCCGGGGACGGCGGGAGCGGCGATGTCGGCGCACGACGCTCGTGGTGCGCCGGATCCAAGAGCCCCCACGGCCCTCGTACGTGCGACCCGGCTCCACCGATCTTGCCGTGTCCCGCCTCCGATTCCACGACCATCCGGGCCCATGCCACACGATCCGGCGACGATCGGGTCGCGGCTTGACGCCGTGATGAGACGGCCGGGTGTACGGGACACGTCGTGCAACGGTCCAGCAACGGTTCCGGCCGGAACCCGGCTCGATCCGGTCGTATCCGGACATCTGGGGGACCCGGACCGAGGCTCCCCGCAAGGCGGCGAGGATACTGGAACCCCCACGGGATCACAGTGAAAGGGAGGGCCGGGTGGAGTTCCGCCTGCTCGGGACGGTGTCCATCGCGGCCGAGGCGGGCGATCTGCCGCTCGGCCCCGCCAAGCGGCGCAGCGTGCTCGCGGCGCTGCTGCTGCGCGCGAACGCCGTCGTCCCCGTCGACCGGCTGATCGACGCGGTGTGGGAGGAGGAGCCGCCGGCCCGGGCCCGTACCGTCGTTCAGGGGCATGTGTCACGGCTGCGCGCCCTGTTCGAGCAGGGCGGCGCGGAGGACTACGGCGTCGAGCTGGCCACCCACACCCAGGCGTACGAGCTGCGGATGCCCGACCAGCTCCTGGACACCCATCGCTTCGACGAGCTGGTCCAGCTCGCCGGGCACCAGAAGCACCCGGGCGACGCGGTCCTGATGCTGCGCGAGGCCCTGGCGCTGTGGCGGGGCCCGGCGCTGACCGGCACGGTGGCGAGCGAGCCGCTGCTGATGGCCGCGCAGGCGCTGGAGGAGACGCGGCTGGTCACCGTCGAGAAGCTGGCGGCGGCGTACGGGCGGCTCGGCGAGCATGTGAAGGCGGCGGCGCTGCTGCGCGCCGAGGCGGCGGCGCATCCGCTGCGCGAGTCGCTGCTCGCGGCGCTGATGCTGTCGCTGTACCGGGCGGGCCACCAGTCGGACGCCCTGGACTGCTACCACCGCACGCGCACCCAGCTCGCGGAGGACCTGGGCGTCGACCCCGGGCCGGCACTGCGGGCCGCGTACGAGGCGGTGCTGCGCGGGCTGCCGTCCGGTACGCAGAACGCGTCCTGGCCAGGGCAGGAGGCGCCCGCGAGCGCGTCGCCGTGGCCGCCGGCGGCGGGGGCGAAGACGGAAGCGGGGGCGGGCGACGGGGCCGAGAGCGCCGCCGGGACGGCCGATGCCGACGCGGCGACCGCCGCGGCCACCAGGCACGCCAGGCACGCCGGGCACGCCGGGCACGCCGGGCACGCCGGGCACGCCGGAATCGTCGCCGGTCCGGACGCGGGCGCCCCGGGTGTCCCGGGGGCCTCGGACGCTTCTTCCCGGATCCCGGCTCCCGCCTCGGGCGAAGCAGGGGACGGTACGGCCTCCGGCACCGCGGAGTCCGTACCCGCGGCGCGGGCCCCGCGAGCCGAGCAGCCGTCGCCGGCGCGCCCGGCGGCCGTGCTCCCGTCGCTTCCGGCGCCCGATCTGCTGCCCCGTACCCCGCGCGGCTTCCTGGGCCGCGCGCGCGAACTCGCCGCGCTCGACACGGCCGTGGACCACGCCCGGGTGGCGCTGGTCACCGGCCCCGCCGGGGTCGGCAAGACGGCGCTCGCCCTGCACTGGGCGCATCTGCGGGCCGACCACTACCCGGACGGGGTGCTCTACGCCGATCTGCGCGGCTTCGGCCCGGGCGACGGCGACGGGGTCGACGCCGCCGAGGTCTTGCGGGAGTTCCTGCCCGCGCTCGGGGTGCCACCGCGCGACGTGCCGGAGTCGCCGACGGCCGCGGCCGCGCTGTACCGCACGCTGACCGAGGACCGGGCCCTGCTCGTCGTCCTCGACAACGTGCGCGGTGCCGACCGGGCCCGGCCGCTGCTGCCCGCCGGCCCGGACAGCGCCGCCGTGGTGACCTCGCGGCTGCGGCTCGGCGGTCTGGTGGTGACCGAGCTGGCCCGGCCGGTGCCGCTCGGGGTGCTCGGCCTCGACGAGTCGGCCGCGCTGCTCGCCGCCGCCGTCGGCGCCGACCGGATCGACGCCGAGCCGGTCGCCGCCCGCAGGCTCGCCGAGCTGTGCGACGGGCTGCCGCTCGCGCTGCGCGTCACCGCCGCCCAGCTCGCCGCCCGCCCGCACTGGCGGCTCGCCGAACTCGCCACTGAACTCGCCGACGAGCAGCGGCGGTTGGCACTGCTGTCGGTGGACGACGGTTCGGCGGGCGCCGACGGACAGGGCGTGGCCGCCGCGCTGCGGGTCACCGTGCAGGGGCTGCCCGAGGAGGCGGCCCGGCTGTTCCGTGCGCTCGGCGCCGCACCGGGGCCGGACCTGGACCGGCACGCCGCCGCCGCGCTCCTCGACCGGACGCCCGCGGCCGCCGCCGAGGCCCTGGACCGGCTGTGCGACGCGCATCTGCTCACCGAGTACGCGCCGGGCCGGCACACCCTGCACGACCTGGTGCGGCTCTACGCGCGCAGCCTCTCCTCCGACGACGACGCGTTCGTCCGCCTGCTCGACCACTACACGCTCACCGCCATGGCCGCCGCGCGGACCGCCGAACCCGACGACCAGGACTGCTGCGCGCCGCCGGCCGACGCCCGGCTGACCCGGACCACGGTGCGGTTCGCGGGCCGGGACGCGGCGCTGCTCTGGTACGCGGCCGAGCGCGACAACCTCGCGGCGGCCGTCACCGCCGCCCGGGCCGCCGGACTGCACGACCGGGCCTGGCGGCTCGCCGTACTCCAGTGGCCGTACATCCTGTGGAACAGCCACGACGGCTGGGCGCCGCTCCTGGACGACGCCGTCGACTCGGCCGCCCGGGTGGACGACGCGGACGCCGAGTCCCGGGCCCGGGCGCTGCTCGGCTGGATCCTCACCCAGGAGAACCGGCTGACCGAGGCGCTGACGCATCTGCGGCTCGCCCCCGCGCTCGCCGCCCGCGCGGGCGAGAAGTCCAGCGAGGCGACGGCACTGGTGAACCTGGCGGTCGCGCTCGACCGGGACGAGGTGACGGAGGAGTCGCTGGCGCTCACGGCCCGGGCCGCCGAACTCGTACGGGACAGCGGGGACGTGATGACCGAACTGCTGGCCCTGGAGCACCGCTCCCGGCAGCTTCTGACGGCGGGCCACCCGGCCGCCGCGCTCGACTGCGCGCAGCGCGGACTGGCCCTCGACGGCGACACCGTCAACGGTCTGGTCGGCGTCCGCCACAGCATGCTGACCGCGACGGCGGGAACGGCCCTGCTCGACCTCGGCCGGACGGCGGAGGCGGAAGCCGTGCTCGCACGCGCCCGCCGGCTGGGCCTGGCCCACGGCTACCAGGAGAGCGTGCTGCGCGCCGACGCCCAACTCCAGCGGCTCCACGGGGTCCAGGAGCCGACGGCCGCCGCGCGACCGGAGGCCGTACCCGGGACATAGCGGGACGGGCTGTCTCCCGCCCCCTCCAAGGTCCGCGACGCCTTCGCCGGCCTCCAGACCACCCTGTTCGGGTGTGCCGACTGCGACGAGACCCTCGCCCGTATCCATCTGGAGCTCGGCCGTCTCGAGGACGCCATGCGCAACGACCCCAAGGGGCCCGGCCACTTCACCGAGCCCCTCGGCTGGATCGACACGCTCCAGGAGACCATGGGCGAGCAGAAGCCGGCCCCGGCCGGCGCCACGCGGAAGCCCTCCCCGGCCTTCCGCACGTACAAGAAGGAACTCGTCGACACCCGCGACCGGATCAACACCTGGATGCAGGGCCATCCCGAGGACTACCGCTGAGCGCACGGGCCGGACCTCGTGCCGGTGACCCCGGTGCCGCGCCGCGGCACCAGGGTCACCGCGCTTACGGCGTGCGTCAGTTGACGAACACCAGGCCGTTGCCCTGGCTGACGTCCGTCACCGGGGCGTACTTCGCGGAGAAGTACCCGCTGCCCGGGCAGGTGGCCGGGCCGCTGGTCTTGCTGAACAACTGGTCCTTGAAGGTAAGCGAGTTGTCGCCGTTGGCCGGGGTCGCGGTGAGGTTGCCGGCCTGGTAGACGCAGGTGATCGCACCCAGGATCGTGTTGATCTTGAGGGTGGTCTGGATGGGTCCGGCGGTGCCCGCCGAGACGGTCAGCGAACCGCCGGAGGTCACGGACGCCTTGTACGGCAGGTTGTTGACCGTGATGCTCTGCACGCCGGTCGCGCCGATGATGTTGGTGGTGCAGTTCGCCAGCGTGTGCGCCGTCACGGTCTCGGTGGCGGTGCCGGGAGAGGCCGGGTTGGTGTTCGCGGTGGCGGCGAAGGACGAGGTGTTACAGGTGATGCCGCTGCTGCCGCCGGCGGTGGTGGCGATCTTCGCGGTGGTGCCGGAGGCCAGCGAGGCGGCGAGCGAGTCGCCCGCGGCGACGGCGGGGCCGGTCGGGCTGCCGACGGTCAGGACGGCGCCGGCGGCACCCGTCGCGGAGGCGGAGGTGCTCACGGCGACCACGCCGGCCACGGCGGCACCGAAGGCGAGGGAGAGAAGACGCTTGTTCATGGGGGTGTCCTTTCGCACGGAGGCGGAGGTGAGGTGACTCGGTGGCCCGCGTGAGACGCGGGCACACCCGGGCGGTACGGCGGAACGGAGGTACGGCAGTACGGCGCTGCGGTACGACGGAACGGCGGTACGGATGGCACGGGTGGTACGGACGAGCACGCCGCACGGGGATCACGCACCGGACACGTACGGCACGACACGGCCGCGAGTAAGGGCGGGGACACGCGAAGCGGGCGGAGCGGCGCGACGGCACGCGACCACGGGTCGCGCGTCCGTGCTCCGTGAAACGGCATGGTCGTGCCGGCGGTACGTGGTGCGTGCTCCGCGTGAGCCCTGTTCCGTACTCCGTGCGAACGTGCCTGCGTGTCCGGTGACATGGTGACGCGACTGCGTCACGGCGACGACGGCCGCCGCCGGGGATCCGGCGCCACGGGTCTCCGGCAGCGGTGTCGCGATACGGGGTGGAGCGTAATACTCGGTGTGCGGGATACGGCGGCACCGCATCCCGTCCCGCGGGGTGCGGCACCACCGGTTCTCCCGCTGCACCGAAAGGAAAACCCACGAGGGTTGTAATCCCGCCGAGTATGTGACGTCAACAACCGCAGAAGGATGTGGCCGATGACGAGTGTGCGCTGCCCCGAGGAGGAACTCGTTCTGCCAGGCGCCCGCACGGGCCGCGAGCCGGAGCGCTCGCTCCGCCCCGGACCGCGCCGGCTCTCGCCCGAGCAGGTGGCGTCGCGCCAGCGCGAGCGGCTGCTCGACGGTGTGGTCCGCACCGTCGCCGCGAACGGCTACGCGGGCGCCCGGATCAGTGACATCTGCCGGGCCGCCGGGGTGACCCGTCCGGTCTTCTACGAGCTGTTCTCCGGCAAAGAGGACGCCGTGCTCGCCGCGTTCCGGGGCGGTTCCCGGACGGTGGTACGGGCCATGCGGCGGGCGTACGACGAGGCGGGCGGCGCGGCGGACTGGCCGATGTCCGTCCGGGCCGGACTGGGGGCCCTGCTGACCCTGCTCGCCGAGACGCCGGCCTTCGCGACGATGGCGGTCGAGATCGAGTCCCTGGGGCCCGCGGGACGCCGGGCGCGGGCCGAATTTCTGGCCGGATTTCGCCGGTTCTTCACCGACGCTCCACCCGGTCCCCACGGGGTGGCGCGGGACGAGCTGGTCGACACAGTGGTCGGCGCCGTGCACGCGGCGGTGCAACGGGCGGTCGACGCAGGGCGGTTCACCACGGCGGACGGCGGACCGGCGACCGGTCCCGACCCTCTTCTGGACGTGCTCGTCCATGTGGTCGTGGCGCCGTTTCCGATTTCCGAATGATCGTCAAGAAGCTTTTGTTACTGGGCAGTTGACGTGACTTGTAACCGCGCGTACGGTCCGAGTCGGTTCCCTTGCGGCACGGCTGCCTCCGCACGTTCCCAGGAAGACCCAGGTGGGTGGGGGGAACCGGTCCGCGCCAGGACGAAGCCGCGCTCTGTTTCCTCATCACTGTCAGGAGCACCGCATGGCCCTGTCCGAAGACACCACCACCCCCGACTCGCCCGGCGGTCCGCCCGCCGCGGCCGGCCAGGAGAGACGGGGCGGGGTGCGCTACCGTCGCGCGGCCCTCATGGGCATCCCCGCCGCCCTCGCCGCCGGCACACTGGTGGTCCTCACCGCCCAGGGCGCGCTCGCCGCCCAGTTCGCCATCTCCGGAATGCCGTTCGTCGTCGCCGGCGACTCGCTCAAGGGCGAGGGATTCGGGCAGTTCGGCGCCATCGACAACATGGCGGACAACAGCCCGAACGCGGGCGACACCGGCGGCCAGGTGCTGACCATCGTGACCGCGATCCGCAAGGCGAAGATCACCAACCTGTGCCAGAGCGTGGCGCTGGGGGGCACCTACCTGCACATCACGGCCGGCGGGAAGAAGGACCGTCCGGTCGAGGCGACCGGTCTGACCACCGACTCCACCGACATCACCGGCAAGTCCGCGAGCTTCGACAACATCGAGATCGGCGGCGACGCCAGCACCTACGAGAAGCCCCCGATCAAGGGCCCGCTCGGCTCCTTCGGCCAGCAGGCCGACACGGTGGAGATGAACGACTTCCGCCAGACCAACTACGCCACCACGGCGGTCCGGTTCACCCTGCCCGACCTTCACATGAACTTCAGCTCGGAGGGCTGCTGACCATGGCACCGGGCACGGACGAGGCCGTAGCGGACGCCCCGAAGGCCCCCGGGGCCGGGGCCGACGCGCGTCCCGACGACCGCCGGCACCCCTGGCGGGCGTTCCGGACCTGGCGCCACCGGCGCCCCTTCGGGGCGGGCCTCGCCCTGGCGCTCGGCGGCGCGGAGATCCTGCTCACCCAGCAGGCGAGTATCTCGGTGGTCCTCGCCGCCGGCGCCGACAGCCTGGCGGGATACGTCCTGCCGATCCTGATGGTCGTCTGCGGACTGCTCATCGTGATCAACCCCCGCCAGCGACTGTTCTATTCGATCATCGGCGTCCTGGCCTCGCTGGCCACCTGGGTGACGTCGAACCTGGGCGGTTTCTTCATCGGCATGCTCCTCGGCCTGATCGGCAGCTCGCTGACCTTCGGCTGGCTGCCCGACCGGCCCCGGCGCACCTGGCGGCGCCGGAAGAGCCGTACCGCGTAGCACCACTCCCCAGGGCCACGACCGGCCCTGGGCACCTCGGCCCCGGCCCACCCGATCCTCTCGGGCGGGCCGGGGCCGTCGTGCGTGCCCGCACCCACCGCCTCCACACCCACTTATTTGTGGGTACTTGCCGCCCGCCCGGCCCCAGGAGAGTCTGGTGACACCCCCGGGGGACACCAACCCCGGGCCACGAACGGAGGACGCGAGAAGAGGAGTTCAGCAAGCGAGGCGCCGGTTCCCCGGACGTCTCAGGACGGCACGGCCCGCTTTTTGGTGAGCCGGTCGAGCCGGCGATGGCCCCACTCGGAGAGCGGAGCCAGCGCCTCGGAGAGTTCGCGGCCGAACGGCGTCAGCGAGTAGACCGTCTTCGGCGGCACCACGTCGTACACCTCGCGGTGGACAAGGCCGTCGCTCTCCATCTCCCGCAGGGCCTGGGTCAGCACCTTCTCGCTGATCCCCGGGACCTTCCGGAGCAGTTCGCCGGGCCGGTACGGGCCCGACTCCAGGATCCACAGCAGCAGGGTCTTCCACTTGCCCTCGATCACCACGATCGCGGCGGTCACCCCGCACACCTCGGTATCCCTGGCACGGCTGCGCCTCATCGTTCCTCTTCCCCGTCCCTCGGTCGGACCGTCACACCGTTTCCTGACTCATGTACAAGGGAGTTTCCGCCATGTCTTCTTCCCGGCAGACGCCACTGTCCTCGAACCCGGCCGGCGACCACGAGAGCACCGTCACCGTGCTCGGCCTCGGCCCGATGGGCCGCGCCCTGGCCGGCGCGTTCGTGGCCGCCGGGGTGCGCACCACCGTGTGGAACCGCACGCCCGGCCGCGACCGCGAGCTGATCGAGCAGGGCGCGACCGGAGCGGCGAGCGCCGCCGAGGCCGTCGCCGCGAGCCCGCTCACCGTGGTGTGCCTGGTCAACTACGACGCCACGGACGCCGTTCTGCGCCAGGAGCCGGTCACGGCCGCGCTGAAGGGCCGCGCGCTGGTGAACCTGAGCGCCGATATCCCGGGCCGGGCCCGGGACACCGGCCGGTGGGCCGCCGAGCACGGCATCGCGTACCTCGACGGCGCGATCATGACCCCGGCCGCGACCATCGGGACGCCGCGGTCGGTGTTCCTGTACAGCGGCCCGGAGGAGCTGTACGAGGCGCAGCGGCCGGTGCTCGACGCGCTGGGCGGCAGCCACACCCGGCTCGGCGCGGACATCGGCCGCGCGGCGGCGTTCGACATCGCGCTCCTCGACCTCTTCTGGACGTCGATGGCGGGATACACGCACGCGCTGGCACTGGCCGGGGCGGAAGGCGTCACGCCGCGCGAACTGGCGCCGTTCGCCCAGGGCATCGGCGCGATCCTGCCGCCGCTGTTCGAGGAGTTCGCCGAGGACGCGGAGAGCGGCGGGTACTCGGGCGAGGGCAACCCGCTGACCTCGGCGGTGTCGACGATGACGCATGTCGTCCACGCCTCCGAGGCCCATGGCATCGACGCGGGCATCATGCGGTCGATCGAGGGCCTCGCCCGCCGTACCGTGGCGCTCGGCCACGGCGCGGACGGCTTCTCCCGGATCGCCGAGGTGCTCGGACGCTGGTCCGGCGCCGCCACCGGTACCGCCTCGTCCCGGTCCTGACGGCGTGTGGCACCGGCCGGCCGTCACCCTGGCGGCCGGCCGGTGACACCCGGCCCGTCCTTCTTGAGGCCGAGCCCCTCTCCGTACCCGCTTCCACATGCCCGCGCGACTCCAACGCACGGCCGGCCGAGCCGAGTTGGACTGCGTCGTCCTGGAGACGTAGAACGAACAGCGACGAGAACCATCGTTCCCGCGTCGGCCACGGCAGGTGCGACGCGGCTCTCGAAAGCGGGTACCTCCCCTGTCCTTAGAGCGATCCGGGCCGACTCGTCGCAGCGTCGTCGCCGCGGCGTCCCTGCTGCCCCTGGCCGGGTGCGGCGGCGCGCGGGACGAGTCGACCGCCACGTCGCCCAAGGCACCGGCCCCTTCCACCGCCTCGGCCTCGGCCTCCCCCGCACGGCCCGTGGACCTCCCGGCGTTCGGTGAACTCGAGCGCGCCTACGACGTCCGGCTCGGTGTGTACGCCCTGAACACCGGGACGGGCGCGACGGTCGTGCACCGGCCGGCCGAACGGTTCGCGTTCTGCTCCACGTTCAAGACCCTCGTCGTGGCCGCCGTCCTCCGCGCCGACTCGCCCATCCATCTGGACAAGCGCGTCCGTTACGGATGGAGCGACATCGACTCCGTCTCCCCCGTCACCCGCGAGTACGTCGCCGAGGAAATGACGATCCGTCAACTATGTGACGCCGCACTACGGTACAGCGACGAAACCGCCGCCAACCTGCTGCTGCGCGAGCTCGGCGGCCCCGACCGGCTGAACGCCTGGCTGCGCGGACTCGGCGACACGGTCAGCCGCCTCGACCACGACGAGCCCGAGCTGAACAGGATGCGCCCGGGCGACCCGGCCGACACCACCACACCCCAGGCGATCGCCGCCGACTACCGGAGGATCGTCCTCGGCGACGCGCTCTCCGACGACCGGCGCGCCCTGCTCACCGACTGGATGGAGCGCAAGGCCAACGGCGGCAACCCGATCCGGGCCTGCCTTCCCCGCGGCTGGCGGATCGCCGACCGGACCGGCGCCGGCGACTACGGGCGGACCCACGACATCGCGGTCGTGTGGCCGCCGCGGTCGGCCCCGCTCGTCCTGGCCGTCATGTCCGAACGCTCCCGCCGGGCGGACAGTCCCCGCGAAGCCGTGCTCACCGAGGCCACCCGCCACATCACGACCGCGCTGGTCTGACGCGGCCCGTGCCGCCGTCCCCGTCCGCGGTCACCCGAGCCGGGTCAGCTTCGTCCAGAAGGACGGCTGCGGACGGTCGGACCGGAGGGCCACGGGGACGCTCCGCGCCTGCGTACCGCTGCCCACCACCAGCTCACCGACCACGGACCCGGCCTTCGTCCGGGCGCCGAGGTCCCCACCGGTGCCGCGCAGGGTGAGCTTCAGCTCCTGCCCCGGCACCCCGGCCACCTTCAGGTCCCGCGTCGCCACCACCGGCGCACGACCGCCGAGGCCGTCGTCCACGTATCCGACGACCCCGCCGGCGCGGACCGCCGGCGCGGAGGTGAGCGCGTCCCGCACCGCCTTGATCACCTTCTTGGTGTTGTCCTGCACCAGCACGAGGCTGTCGCCGCCGTTGAGGTCGGGCCCCGGAGCGTGCTGGTCCATCATCGTGCCGAGGATCAGGTGGTCCTCGCCGTCCACCGTCTTGTAGGCCGCCCAGGACAGCGTGCCTCCGGCGGGGGTGTTCGAGCCGGTCTTGATGCCCCGGACGCTCAGTCCTCCGGTGAGCAGCTGGTTGTTGTTGTAGATGCGCCCGACGCCGGGGATGTCGGCGCTGGGCAGGGCGACGACCGCGCGGAACGAATCGAACTTCATGACGGCCTCGGCGAGCTTCAGCTGGTCGACGGCCGTGCTGACGGTGCCCTCGTCCAGCCCGCTGGGATCGGTGTACGTGGTGTTCTTCATGCCGAGCGACCGGGCCGCTTCGTTCATCTTGCGGACGAACGCGCTCGTGTCCTCGGTCCCGGTGTTCCACCGGGCCAGCATCCGGGCCACGTTGTTGCCGGACGGGATCATCAGCATCTTCAGCATGTCCTGGAGCCCGAAGGTCTGGCCGGCGCGGAGCCCTTCGATACGCGACTCGTCCTTGGCTTTGCCTTCCTCCACGGTCCGGGCGTCGATGGTGATGCGGGGGCCCGGTTCGTTCCGCTTGATCGGGTGGTCGCGGAGCACCACGTAGGCAGTCATGATCTTGGCGACGCTCGCGGTGGGGACGGGCTTCTGCTCCCCGAACGTCCCGATGGTGCCCGAGCCCACGACCATGGCCGCGGCCTGCCCTTCCGCGGGCCATGGCATGCTGAACGTCCCCCCGCCGACCGTGAAGGAGGACGAGTCGGCCACGATCGCCGGCGCGGGCAGCGGGCGCACCAGCTGGACGACGACGAGCGCCAGCGCGAGGAGCGCCACGAGGGGTGCCCAGATCTTGACCCCGCGCAGGGGCGTGCGGCCCGGAGCGGGCGGCGGCGGAGGCGTGTCGGTGTGCTGCGCGAGCATGTCGAGCGGAGCGGCGGCGGGTTGTACGTCGTCGACCCGGGCGGCGGGCGGGGCCGCGGGCGGCTCGGCGCCGGGGAAGACGGCGACACGGATCACCTGCGTCGCCTCGGCCGGTGCCGCGGCCACGTCCTCGCGTGTCTCGCGTGTCTCGCGTGTCCCTGACGCTTCCGCCCGCGTGGTCTCGGGCGACGTGACGGCGGTGGGCGCCGCGGCCGCGTCCTTGGCGGACGCCGCGTCACGCGCTTCGGCGGGCGGCTCGGAGTTCGCGTCGTTCGCGTCGTTCGCGTCCTGGTCCGCCGTGGTGTCGTCGGCCCCGGCTTCCGGGGGTGCGGCGGCCGGCGGCTGGGTGCGCAGGGTCATGGTCTTGCCCCACGAGGTACGAGGACGGCCGTCGTCCGGCCGAGCCGCTTCTCCTGTCCCGTCATCCGCGTCGGCCGCTTCGTCCTCATGGGTCGCCGGATCGGCGGCGGCATTCTTCAGCCCCGTCAGTACCCGTGTCGGCACATCGATTTCGTCCCGCTGCTCCGCCGCTTTTATATCCGCCGATTCCTCGGACCGCTCCGCCTTCGTCACCCGTCTCGGGGAGGGCGGGCCGTCGGCCTTGTCGGCCGGCTCCCGGTCCGGTCCGTGTTCCGTGTCGGAGGACTCCGCCCGAGGGATGTCCTGGCCGAGGATGTCGCCGTCGGGAGTTCGGTCCGCCATGTGCTGTCTCCTTTGTACGCTCGCGACACACGCGTCCTGCGGAACGGGGGACCGGATACGTCACACGTCCTGTACGCGCGTGCGGAAGTCTCTCGCCGGGTGACCCGCGACCCGAGGAGGGTCGGCCGGTGATCACCACGCGGCGGCGGGGCCAGCGTAACCGAACATTCTTCGAGGAAAGCGGAGTACAACGCTCCCGAATGACCGAAAACCGCCGTGGAACCAAAGAGGCGGTTTTCTCGTCCCCGAACGCCACTCCGAGCGTGCGCGGGGGCATGCCGGAATTCCCGGCGGTCGCTTCTGTCCGGGCGCGCATTTCCCGGCGGGGATTCCCGATCCGTGGAACGGGTGGAAGGCCGCACGGAATACGGAGTTCCTCTCCGCCGGGTCACGGCCGGGACGTTCCGGCCGGCCGGTCAGAGCCGGCGCAGGGCGCCCTCCGCCCGGAGGTCGGCGAGGGCCGGATAGCCGTCGACGGCCATGAGCAGATCGGCCTCGGCGAGCAGGGACCGCAGGACATGGACGATGCCGTCGGTGCCGTCGAGGGCGAGCCCGTAGGCGTACGGGCGGCCGACGGCCACGGCCGTGGCGCCGAGCGCGAGCGCTTTGATCACGTCGGCGCCGCCGCGGACGCCCGAGTCGAAGACGACCGGCAGGCCGTCGGCCGCGGCGACCACGTCCGGCAGGGCGTCGAGGGCGGCCAGTCCCCCGTTGGCCTGCCGGCCCCCGTGGTTGGAGCAGTAGACGCCGTCGACGCCGCCGTCCCGGGCGCGCCGGACGTCCTCGGGGTGGCAGATGCCCTTGAGGAGGATCGGCAGGTCGGTCAGCGAGCGCAGCCAGGGCAGGTCGTCCCAGGTGAGCGGGTTGCCGAAGAGGCCGGTCCACTCCAGGACGGCGGCCTGGGGGTCCTCCTCGGGCGTCTTGGCGAGCCGGGCCCGGAAGACCGGGTCGGAGGTGTAGTTGGCCAGGCAGTGCCCGCGCAGCTGGGGGAAGTTGGCGGTGGCGAGGTCACGGGGCCGCCAGCCGGTCACCCAGGTGTCGAGGGTGACGACGACGCCCTGGTAGCCGGCCGCCTCGGCCCGGTGCACCAGGCTCTCTGCGAGGGCCCGGTCGGTCGGCGTGTAGAGCTGGAAGAGGCCGGGGGTGTCGCCGAATTCGGCGGCGACCTTCTCCAGCGGGTCCACGCTCAGGCTGGAGGCGATCATCGGGACGCCGGTGCGGGCGGCGGCGCGCGCGGTGGCGAGGTCGCCGTGCCCGTCCTGGGCGCAGAGCCCGATGACGCCGATGGGCGCCATCAGCAGCGGGGTCGGCAGGCCGATGCCGCACAGGTCGACGCCGAGATCGCGGTGGGTGGCGCCGACCATCATCCGGGGCACCAGACCCCAGCGGGTGAAGGCCTCGCTGTTGGCGCGCTGGGTGTGTTCGTCGCCGGCGCCTCCGGCGACGTACGACCAGACGGACGGCGGCAGCGCGGCCCCGGCGCGCCGCTCCAGTTCGGCGAAGGTCATCGGCAGTTTCGGCAGGGTCCCGAAAAGGCCGTTCAGATAGATCTCGTTCTGGTAGTCGCCGAACCGCTGCTCCATCGTGTTTCTCCCCGCGCCCTGCGCCGGTCCCGGAACGCCGGCCGCCGGGCAGGGACGTTACCTCCGGGTAGAGCGCTTGACCATGACCCGGACCGTCCTGCCGGGGCGGGTCCCGTACGCCGCATGGCGCTCCCCCGCCCGGGCCCGCGCCCGGCGTAGCCTGACGCACCATGCAGCTCTCCGTGCCTCCCCCCGGGCCGGGCGCCACCGCCTGGTCCCCCGAGACGGTGACGTCCGACCCGTACAACGCCCAGACGCCGTCGGCCGCGCTCGCCGCGCCGCTCACGCCCGCCGACGCCCTGTTCGTACGCAACCACTTCGAGGTCCCGGACCTGCCGGCGGACCGCTGGCGGCTGCGGATCGACGGCGCGGTGGGGACGCCGTACAGCGTCGGCTACGAGGAACTGACCGCGCTCCCGCACCGCGAGGTGGACGTGGTGGTGGAGTGCGCGGGCAACGGGCGGACGAGCATGAGCCCGCGGCCGTCCGGTCTGCCGTGGGGTCAGCGGGCGGTCGGCTGCGCGCGGTTCGCGGGGGTGCCGTTCGGGCTGCTGGCCGAGCGGGCCGGAGTCGACCCGGCGGCGGTCGAGTTCGTGTTCACGGGCGCCGACTCCGGGACGGTGCGCGGCCGGCACGTCCCGTTCGCGCGCGGCCTGCCGCGTGCGCTCGCCCTGCATCCGGACACGCTGCTCGCCACCCGGCTGGACGGGGCGCCGCTGACGCCCCGGCACGGCGCCCCGGTGCGTCTGGTGGTGCCCGGCCGGTTCGCGGTGGCCGACGTGAAGTGGCTGACCGGGGCGCGGGCGGTCACCGAGCCGTTCGAGGGGGTCTTCCAGACCGAGGAGTACGTGTACGTCGACTCCGCGGGCCGGGCCGGGGAGCCGGTCGGCGCGCTGCTCGTCAAGTCGGTGATCACCGCGCCCGAGCCGGACGAGGACCTGCGGCGGGGCCGGGAGACCGAGGTGCGCGGGCACGCCTGGTCGGGCGGCGGGGTGGCGGTGCGCCGGGTCGAGGTGCGGGCGGTGCACGTGGACGAGCCGAACGAGCCCGACGGTCCGGAGGGCGGCTGGCACGACGCCGAGCTGGGCCGGCCCTCGGGCCCGTACGCCTGGACGGACTGGTCCGTCCGCTGGACCCCCCGCACCCCCGGCCGCTACCGGATCCTGGCCCGGGCGACCGACGCGGCGGGGGCGGTCCAGCCGGTGCGGGCGGCGTGGAACGCGGGCGGGTACGGGTGCAATCCGGTGGCGGTCACCGAGGTGGTCGTGGTCTGAGCCGGCCGGGGAGCCGACCCCGGGGTCGGCTCCCCGGGGTCGGCCGATCGGCTGACCCGGGTGGGCCCGGGACGGCCGGAGGATGGGAAGCGGGGCGGGATGCCCGGCCCTCCCTCGTGCCTCCGTCCGCCGGTGTCCTCAGGAGCCCCGCCATGTCCCAAACCCGAACCCGAACCCGACCCCGAACCCGAACCCGACCCCGAACCCGACTCCGCCCCCGCGCTCGTACTCGTGCTCGTACTCGTGCTCGTGCTCGCGCCCTCGCCGTGCTCGCCGCGTCCGCCGCTCTGCTCGCGGGCTGCTCCCAGAGCGGCGGAAGTGAGGGAAGCAACGGGAGTACGGGCGCCGCCGCGGGCCGCCCGGCGGCAACGGCACGCTGGAGGTCGTGGACACGAGCACGCTGAAGGTCGTGGACCGGGTGCCGGTCGGCCGGCACCCCTTCGACGTGGACGTCTCCCGGGACGGCGCCGAGGTGTACGCGACGGACCACGACTCCTTCGACGTCACCGTGGTCGACACCGGCAGTCTGCGCGCCGGGCGGATCGAGGTCGCCCCGTACGGGACGGAGGGCGGGCTCGGCTCCTGGCTGAAGCCGCACTACGCGGCCGTACGGCCCTCGGACGGGCGGCTGCTGCTGCCCTTCGAGGGAGAGCGGCTCGTCGTGGTCGATCCGCGTACCGGCCGCTCGCAGGTCGAGCGGATGACCGCGAACACCCATCAGCACGGGGTCACGATCACGCCCGACGGCACCCTGCTGGCCGTCGGCACCGGACCCATCGACCCGGCCGTCGACCGCGGACCTTCGCTGACCGTGCGCCGCCCCGACGGCAAGGAGCGCGTCCACCCGCTGGACGGACCCCACGAGAACGTCGCCGTCTCGAAGGACGGCCGCACGGCCTATGTCACGGGCGGCTTCATCCACGACGGGTATGGGGACGGTCTGACCGTGGTGGACCTCACGAGCGGTGGCACGCACCGGCTGTCCGCCGGATCGCGCCCGCTGGGCATCGCGGTGCTGTGACCTGAGGCGGGGGCGTGACGGTGCGGTGACCTGGGACGACCCCCGGGGCGGGGCGTTGTCAGTGGCGTGGTGTTGGCTGGGGACGTCCACGCGTACCCCCGCATTGGCCCCACCCCAGGAGATACCGCTCATGCCCATGACCATCCCGCACCGCAACGCCAAGCCGCCCGTCGCCCAGGCATCCCTGGGCGCGGGCGTCGTCGTGCTCGACGAGGCCGGACGGGTGCTGCTCGGCCTGCACCCCTCGGGCGTCTGGGAGCTGCCGGGCGGCGCGGTCGAGCCCGGCGAGTCCGTCGAGGAGGCGGCGGCGCGCGAACTCGCCGAGGAGACCACGCTCGTCGCCGCGCCGGCCGACGTGTCCGTCCTCGGCTTCATCCTCGACACCGCGAGCTCCACGGCGCTGACCCGCGTGTCGGCGGCGACGGTGGTCCGCGTCCACCACGGCACTCCGGCGGTCGCGGAGCCCGACAAGATCGAGCGGTGGGAGTGGTTCACCCCCGACCGGCTGCCGGAGGCCCTGTTCGTCCCCTCGGCTCAGGTCCTGCGCTTCTGGCGGCCCGAACTCCCCGCCCCGGAGGGCCTGTTCCACCGGTACGAGGTGACGTCGGAGGACGTTCGATGACGGCTGCCCGCCTCTCGCCTTCATGAGGTACGGCGCTCCTCACGCGTCCCCGTGCCGGGAGCCGTGACGGGCGCCACCGGCACGGCCACGAGGCCGCCCGTGCTCCGGTACAGGGGCACGAGGGCGGCACACTGGGCTGCCATCGCCAGCGCCATGGCCGCGCAGATCCCGGGCAGCCCCCACCCCGACAGGGCGTACGCGCAGACGAGTTGCGCGACCGTGCCGCACGCGGTGATCCGGGCCAGCGCCGGGCTGCGGCCGCTCCCCTCGAACACGCCGCCGAGCGCGATGAAGCAGGCGAGCAGGACCAGGTAGGGGCCGACGCAGCGCAGATACAGGGCACCGGCCTCGGCCACCGCGCCCCGGGCGCCGAAGCCCGCCATGATCCACGGCCCGGCGGTCGACAGCGCGAGGGCCGCCGCGACGCCGAGGCCGCCGGACAGGATCAGGGCCTGGCGTCCGACGGCCCGCCGCTCGTCGCGCCCGGCGCCGAGCTGGTGCGCCGTGCGGATGGCGGCGGCCTGGCGCACCGCGTAGAACGCCATGGTCGCCACGTACATCGCCTTCGTCGCGATCCCGTACGCCGCCACCTCGCCGACGCCGATCCGGGCGACGACCGACACCAGCGCGAGCGCTCCCGCCATCCGGGTGAGGAAGTCCGCGGCCATCGGGAGGCCGATCGCGGCCGTCCGGCGGGCGTCGGCCGCGAGCCGCCGGAACCCGGGGGCGGTGTCCCGCCGTGCGGTCGATCCTCGGCGCAGGACGGCGAGGCCGCAGACGAGTGCGGCGGTCCGGCCGAGCACGGTGGCGACGGCGGCTCCGCGGACGCCCATGCCGTATCCCAGGATGAGGACGGGGTCCAGGACGAGGATCAGCCCGTTGGCGAGCACGGAGAGCTTCATCGGCGTACGGGTGTCGCCTCGCCCTTTCAGGATGCCGTCGACGACGTGGCCGGCGAAGAACACCGCGATGCCGGGCAGCGCGATCGAGAAGTACGCGGCGGCGAGGGCCGGGGAGTGTCCCTCGTCCGCACCGCCGAGCACCAGCCGGGCGAGGGGCTCGCGGCACAGGTATCCGCCGACGGCGACCACGGGGGTGATCAGCGCCCACAGGGCCCAGCCGCCGCGTACGGCGGACCGTTCCGCCGCCGGGTCCCCCGCGCCCCGGGCTCCGGCGACCCGCACCGTGGTGCCGGAGCCGGCCACGAGGACGACGCCGAGCAGCAGGTTCTCGACGTTCGTGGCGACGGCCACCGCGGCGACGGCGCCGGCGCCGAGCCGGGCGACCCAGACCATGTTGATGATCCCGGCGACGACTCCGGCGAGGAGCTCGACGTAGACGGGCCCGGCGAGCCGGGCGAGTGAACGGCGGTGTTCCGCGGCCTTCATGATTCCCCCTCGTTTCGATGTACCTCGATTCGAGATGCATCGCATAGAGGTAACATGCCGTCATCGGATGGACAAGTGCCCCGTCCGGCGCGCGGACGAGGGAGGCGAGGGCGGCCATGCTGGAGCTGTCGATTCTGGGATTCCTGTACGAGGAGCCCTTGCACGGTTACGAGTTGAAGGCGCGCATCCAGGCACTCAGCGGCCATGTCCGCCCGGTGAGCGACGGCGCGCTGTACCCGGCTCTCACCCGGCTGGCGAAGGCGGACCTGGTCGACCAGCGCACGGAGCCCGGCAGCGGCGCCACGACCCGCCGGATCCTGTCCCTCACCCCGGCGGGCCGCACCCGGCTGCTGGCACGGCTGAGCGGCCCCAAGGACGTGGAGATCACCGACGGGCAGCGCTTCTTCACCCTGCTCTCGTTCCTGCGTCATCTGCCGGACCGCGCCGGGCAGGCCGCCGTCCTGCGCCGCCGCCAGGCGTTCCTCGACGCCCCGACCAGCTTCTTCTACCGGGAGGGCGAGCCGGTACGCGCCGAGGAGGCCCCCGACGTGTTCCGGCAGGGCATGCTGCGCATCGCGCGCGCGACCGGGACCGAGGAGCGGGCCTGGCTGACCGAGACCATCCACGCCCTGGAGGCCCCGGTGGCAGGGGAATCGAGGTGACGGACGGTCCCCTCGGCCGCGCCCGGCCGTCGCGATCTGTCCCGACTTCCGGCGGATCGTGACGGAAGGCCTGACACCGGCCGTGAGCCGCTGTCATCATGCGGAACGGGGGTGCGCCATGGGAGAGAGCGACCGGGTGACCGTTCCGCCGCCGAGCGAGGCCGCGACCGACGCGGCGCGCGAGGCGGGTCTCGGCGTCTATCTGCGGGCCTTTCGCGCCCGGCACCGCGAGTCGGACCCGTCCGACCCGTCCGACCGGCCCGACCGGGCCCGGGGCGCCCGGCCGCTCGTGGTGCTGCTGCTCGCCGGCGCATGCCTGGGGACGGCGGTGCTCGGCACCCGGCTGGTCGGGCAGGGACTCGGCATCCCGCTGCTTCTGCTGCCGTTCGGGATCTTCGCCGTGCTGCTGTGGCGTGCGCCGCGACCCGCCCGGGCGGGGTCGGCGCTGCGGCCCGCGGAGTACGTCTACCTCTACGAGCGGGGTCTGGTCTGCCCGGGCACGGACGGCGGGGCCCGGGCGGTGCCCTGGCGGGCGGTCACCGCGATGCGCCAGGACGTGACCCGCACCAGCGTCGACGGCGGCTACACCGGCACCCGTTACGCGTACCGGCTGAGCGTCGGCGGGTCGCGCGAGGTGACGGTCGGCGGATTCCTCGACGAGGAGACGGCCGCGCCGTCGGACGGCTCCCAGGTCCGCGAACTGGCCCAGATCGTCCTGGACGAGACGGTGCGCCGGGCGCTGGCACCGGCCGTGGCGGCGCTGGAGGCGGGTGAGCGCGTCGCGTTCGGCGAGGTGGTGCTGGACGGGGCGGGCATCGGGCTGCCGTCGGGGACAGCGCCCTGGGAGCGGGTACGGCGGTGCGAGTGGCGCGGGGACGGGCTGGTGGTGGTGCGGGCGGCCGGGGCGGGCCGCTGGGCACGGGAGTCGCGGGAGATCCCCGACTTCCCGGTCTTCTGGGCACTGGTCAAGGAGCTGTGCCCGCAGGCCCGCGAGTTCCGCCGCTGAGTTTCACCCGAACGGGTGTCTGGTGAATCTTTGGATGCTTTGGGACATTCGAGAGGACGTCAGGGGAGGCGGGGACACCAGAGGTTCGGGGGAGGGCCTGTGACGTACACATCCGCGGGGACGCGGCCGCGCACGGTGGTCGCCGCGCTGCTCGTGTGGTGCGCGGTGGTGTGGGGCCTCGCGCCGGGCGCTCACGGCGCGGCGGGTTCGCCGGACACGGGAGCGTGGCAGAGGCCGGCGCCCGGGGTCGCGTACCGCACGTTCGACGTGGCGGCGGCGCACGGGACGGTCCGGGTGCATCTGCTGACGGTGGACCTGCGGGCCCCGGGGGCCGATGTCGATCTGCTGTACCCGGGGGCGGTCGCGGCGCGGGAACCGGTCTCCCGGCTCGCCGACACCCGCGGGGCGGTCGCGGGGATCAACGGGGACTTCTTCAACATCTCCGAGACGCAGCATCCGGGCACGGAGGCGACGGGTGCCACGGTCGGCCCGGCGATAGCCGCCGGCCGCGCGCTGAAGGCGGCGGTGCCGCGAGGGCAGCGGTTCGGGCCCGCGCTGCCGCCGGGGACGGGGACGCGCGAGGTGTTCGGGGTGGGGGTGGACCACCGGGCTCGGATGGGCCGGCTCGTTCTGGACGGCGCGGTCACCGACCCGGCGGGCTCGTATCCGCTGGGCGGGTTGAACCAGTACGCGCTGCCCGTGGGGTCCGTCGGCGTCTTCACCTCCGGCTGGGGCCCGGTTTCCCGGGCCCGCGCGGTGTGCGGGACGGACCTCGACCGGGCCGCGCCGTGCACCACGGCCGCGTACGAGGTGACGGTGCGGAACGGCCGGGTCGTGGCGGTCGCGGACACCCCGGGGCGCGGCCCGATCGCCGAGGGCACCGAGGTCCTGGTGGGGCGGGAGGCGGGCGCCGGGCGGCTGCGGTCGCTGGCCGTCGGGGATCCCGTCCGCATACGCCACCGTCTGGTGGCGGAGGGTTCCCCGGTCCCGTACCGGTTCGCCGTCGGCGGGTACCCGCTGCTCCGGGCCGGGGTACCGCTGCCGGGGCTCGACGACACCACGGCGGCCGTGCGTTCCGCGGCGGGCGGCACGGACGGCGGACACCGGCTGCTGCTCATGGCTCTGGACGGCGCGCCGGAGTGGCGGGCCGGGATGACGGTCGCCGAGGTGGCGGCGCTGATGAAGGCGGAGGGGGCACGGGACGCGTTCAGTCTGGACGGCGGTGGCTCGTCGACCCTGGTGAGCCGGACACCGGGCGAACCGTCGGTGACGGTGCGCAACCATCCGAGCGGGGGCGCCGAGCGACCGGTGCCGAACGGGATAGGAATCTTCGCGCGCGTCTGAGCCTCACCTCGCCCGGCCGCCACGCGGCGTCACCGAGCGGACCGGGCCGACCCTCGTTAGCGTGGCCGATGGAGACGAAATGCCGTCATCGATCGGAAGCGAGTCATTCCCATGGCCTCACCACCTGAAGGTACGCCGATCTGGGCCGACGCCATGTACCGCGATGTCGAGGGCGCGAAGACGTTCTACGGCGACGTGCTGGGCTGGACCTTCGGAGAATCGTCCTCGGAGTACGGGAACTACACCCAGGCCTACAAGAACGGCAAGGCCGTCGCGGCGGTCGTCCCGCCGATGCCCGGCCAGCAGGGCGAGCCGAAGTCGGCCTGGTGTCTGTACTTCGCCTCGCCGGACGCCGCCGCCACCGCCGCGAAGATCAAGTCGGCGGGCGGCACGGTGCTGATGGAGCCCATGCAGGTGGGCGACTTCGGCACGATGTGCCTGGCGACGGATCCGGCCGGGGTGGCGTTCGGCGTCTGGCAGGCGGGTTCCCACGAGGGCTTCGAACTGCGGGGCGAGCCGGGCGGCTACGCGTGGGCCGAGGTGTTCACGCGCGAACCGGCGAAGTCCGACGCGTTCTTCACGGCCGTTTTCGGTTACGGCTCGAAGAAGGTCAAGGACGAACAGATGGACTTCCGGGTCTTCGAGACCGGTTCCGGTCCCGCGCTGGGCCGCATGGTCATGGGCTCGGAATTCCCGCCCGAGGTCCCGTCGTACGTCCAGATCTTCTTCGCCGTCGACAACTGCGACAAGGCCGTCGAGGCGGCGCAGCGGGCCGGGGGCCGCACGGTGTTCGGCCCGCAGGACAGCCCGTTCGGCCGCTTCGCGGCGATCCTCGACCCGGAGGGCGCGGCGTTCGCGGTGCTCGACATGAAGACGACGGTCGGCGAGATGCCCGAGATGGAGTGACCTCCGCGGACCACAGCGGGCGGATGCCCGGGGCCACGGGGGCTCCGGGCATCCGTGCGTCGGTGGTCGGGGGTCAGGGCCTGAGGCTGGAGATCACGTTGGCGGTGGCGGTGGCCCCTTCGTGGATGGTGGGGGCCATGCTGGTGCCGGCCAGGTAGAAGCCGAGCAAGGCGCAGACCAGGGCGTGGGAGATCTTCAGTCCGCCGTTGCGGAGAAAGATCACGGCCATGATCAGCAGAAGCAGCACCACGGAAATGGAAATGGCCATCGCGCTCACCCTCCTCGCGCCGCGACCGAATTGCGGCGTTTGGCCGACAGTGTGACGGAATGCACGCCCCGCCCGCCCGCGCGGCGGGGCGGCCATCCGGGTGGATTCACCGGCGCCTCCAGTTGCGGACGGCGGATGAGCATGAGAGGGGGCCGGCCGCGAAAGGAGATCGAGCCTCGTTCGGCGGAAGGCGCGACTCTCGGAACGAAGGCGGCCACACCAGAAGCCCACCAGAACCTCAACCCCCGAAACCCCACCCCCCGCACACGACAAAGGCCCACCGACCAGTCAGCCCTGCTCCACAAGGCATTCCGCCCAGTCCAGCGTCCGGTCGCACCACCGGTTCAACAGAACGCGATCATGCCCCACCGCGAGGAGCCCCGCGCCCGTCTCGGCGCGGTAGGTCTCGACGGCGGCGACCAGGGCGGCCGTGGTGGAAGCGTCGAGCATGGCGGTCATCTCGTCGCAGATCAGCCAGCGGGGACGCAGGATCAGGGCGCGGGCCAGGCAGGCACGCTGGAGCTGGCCGTCGCTGACCTCGTGCGGGCGACGGGTGAGCAGGTCGTCGGTGAGGCCGACGGCCGGCACGAGGGCGGCCAGGCGCTCGGGGATCTCGTCGCGCCGGCCGGTCGCGCGCAGGGGTTCGGCGATCAGGTCGGCGAGCCGCAGGCGCGGGTCGGCGGAGAGCCGGGGCTGCTGGAAGACGACCCCGACGGCGGTGCGCTGGGCGCGCGGGGCGCGGTGCCGCCAGGCCCGGATCTCCGTACCGTCGAGGACGACCCGGCCGGCGTCGGGGCGGTGCAGCAGGGCGGCGACCCGGGCGAGGGTCGACTTGCCGCAGCCGCTCGGGCCGAGCAGACCGACGGACTCGCCGGGGGCGACGGTGAGCGAGGCACCGCGGAAGACGGGGGCGCGGCGGCTGTATCCGGCGGTGACGTCGTGGAGTTCAAGCACGGTCGGCGTCTCCCGGCTCTCCGTGGGGGTGGTGGCAGGCGACCTGGGCCCGTATGTCGGGGCGGACGGCGCAGGCGGCGGTCGCGCGGGGGCAGCGAGGCGCGAAGGCGCACCCTTCGGGGAGGTTGGACAGTTCGGGCGGGAGTCCGGGGATGGGGGTGAACTCCCGTTCCGGGAGGGCGTCGAGGAGGCCGCGGGCGTACGGGTGGCGGGGGCCGGACCCGTCGAAGAAGCGGGCGGCGGGGGCGGTCTCGACGATCCGCCCGGCGTACATCACGGCCACCCGGTCGGCGACGCGCCGGGCGGCGGCCAGGTCGTGGGTGATGAGCAGCAGGGCCTTGCCCGTGTCGGTGTGCCGGCGCAGTTCGTCGGCGGTGCGGTCGACGAGTTCGCGGTCGAGCCCGGTGGTGGGTTCGTCGGCGAGCAGCAGGGGCGCGTCGCCGATCAGGGCGAGCGCGGTGGCGGCGCGCTGCGCGAGGCCGCCGGACAGTTCGTGCGGGTAGCGGTCGAGGTGCCCGGCCGGAAAGGCGGCCCGTTCGGCGGCGGCTTCCGCGGCCGCCCGCCGTTCCCGCCGGGGCGTGCCGGTGAGCTCCCGGACGGTCTCCTCCAGCTGGGACCGGACGGTCCGTACGGGGGTGAGGTGGGCGGCGGGGCTCTGCGGTACGAGGCCGACGAGCCGTCCTCGTACGGTGCGGGCGAGGGTCCGTTCGTCGGCGGCGAGGAGGTCGAGGCCCGGACGCCCCCCGGCCCGCAACACGGCACTGTGCCCCGCGTCCGCCGCGTCCGCCGAAGCCGCCGAAGCCGCCAGCCAGGCCGTGCCCCGCGCCTCCGCGTTGGCGGGCAGCAGGCCGAGGAGGGCGGAGGCGAGAACGGACTTGCCGCAGCCGCTCTCGCCGACGAGGGCCAGGCACTCCCCCGGCGCCAGGTCGAAGGACGCGTCGGAGACGGCCGCGACGCCGCGCCCGCCCCGCAGCCGGAAGCGCACGCTCAGGTCGCGGACGCTCAGCAGGGCGGTGGTGGCGCGTTCGGCGGTGACGGCGTCCAGGGCGTGGGCGATCCGCTCGTTCACAGCATCAGCTCCGATCGGCGGCGCGGGTTGAGCCGGTCGCGCCAGACGCCGGCGAGTCCGGCGATGGCGAGGGTGGGGACGATGAGCAGCAGGCCGGGGAAGAGGGTGGGCCACCAGTCGCCGGCCAGCAGCGAGGAGCGGGCCGTCTGGACGAGGTTGCCGAGGCTGGCCTGGTGGCTGGGCAGGCCGAGGCCGAGGAAGGAGAGCGCCGACTCGTGCCACATGGCGTGCGGCACCATCAGCACGGCGGCCAGCCCGGCCTGCGGCAGCACCGCGGGCAGCAGGTGCCGGACGGCGATCCGCCACCGGGACGCGCCGCCGGAGATCGCCGCGTCGACGAAGGGCCGGGAGCGCAGCGACAGCACCTCGGAGCGGACGATCCGGGCCGTGGACAGCCAGTGGGTGACCGCCACGGAGGCGATCACGGGCCAGACGCCGGGCCGGAACATGGCGACGACGAAGATGCCGAGCAGCAGATGCGGTACGGACGAGAAGCCGTCGACGACCCGCATGAGGAGGCGGTCCACGCGTCCGCCGAGCGCGCCCGCCGCGGCGCCGACGGCGGTGCCGATGACGGTGGCGACGAGGGCGGCGACCAGGCCGACGAGCAGCGAGACGCGCAGCCCGTAGACGCAGCGCAGCAGCAGGTCCCGGCCGAGGTCGTCGGTGCCGAAGGGGTGGGACCAGGACGGCGGCCGGAGTTTGCTCGCGAGGTCCACGGCCTGTTCGTCGAGCTGGACGAGCGGCGGGACGACGAGGACGGCGGCGAGGACGAGCCCGGTGACGAGCGCGGAGCTCCACAGCCGGAGCCGGCGGGTGCGCGGATCAGCCATCGAATCCCACCCGGGGGTCGGCGAGCCCGTACAGCAGGTCGGAGAGGAGGTTGCCGAGCAGGACGGCGGCGGTGGCCAGCACGGTCAGCGCGGCGAGCAGCGGGAAGTCGACGGAGACGGCGGCCTGGACGGTGGCGGCGGCGATGCCGGGCCAGCTGAAGACGCTCTCGACGAGGAGGGCTCCGGTGATGAGTTCGGGGACCCGGGAGCCGACGAGGGTGAGCATGGGCAGCATCCCGGAGCGCAGGGCGTGGCCGGTGAGGACGGTGCGCTCGGCGAGACCCCGGGCGCGGGCGCCGCGCACCGGGTCCTCCTCCAGCGCGTCGGCGACGCCCTGCCGGACGTACAGGAAGAACCACGGCAGCTGGGAGACGCCGAGGACGAGCGCGGGCAGGACGAGGTGGTGGGCGACCTGGCCGGCGGTGACGGTGTCGCTGGCGGTGTCGGTGAGTCCGCCGGCCGGCAGCGCGCCGAGGGTGAGCGAGAAGAACCAGATGGCGAGCAGGCCGAGCCAGAAGGCGGGGGCGGCTTCGAGGGTGTACGCGGCGGAGCTGACGGCCCGGTCGACGAGGCCGCCGCGGCGCCGGCCGGCGAGGACGCCGAGGGCGGTGCCGAGGGTGACGGCGACGAGGAAGGCGGTGGCGGCGAGCAGCACGGACCAGCCGATGCGTTCGGCGATCACGTCGGCGACGGGCTGGCGCATGACGCCGGAGTCGCCGAGATCGAGGCGTACGGCGTGGCTCAGCCAGTCCCACCACTGGGTGAGCCAGGGCCGGTCGGTGCCGAGGTTGGCGCGCAGCTGGTCGAGGTTCTCCTGGGAGGCGGTGAGTCCGGCGGCGCCGGCGTAGGCGCGTACGGGGTCGAAGGGGGAGGCTGCGGCGACGGCGAACACCGCGAGGGTGACGGCGAGGAGGACGGGGACGGCGGCGAGCGCGCGCCGTCCCGTCATCCGCGCCATGGCCGCCCAGGGGAGGCGGCGGCTCACTGCGCGGTGCCTCCGGAGTCCTTCGTGCCCGCTGCCCCGGCGGGAGCGGTGGTCTTCGCCGCTCCCGGAGCGCCCTTCGGCTTCCAGTCCTCGATGTTCCACCAGGGGCCGGAGCCGAGGCCGTGGTCGTGCGGCTCGACCTGGGTGGTCAGGCCGCCGGCGCCGGTCTCCCAGCGGTCGCTGACGACGTAGAGGTGGTCGACGTGGGTGAGGAAGGTGTAGCCGGGGTTCTTCGCCAGCTGCCGCTGGATCGTGTCGTACGCGGCGCGCCGCTTGGCGGGGTCGTCGGTGCGGCGGCCGTCCTCCAGGGCGCGGTCGACGACCGGGTCGCTGTACTGGGCCATGTTGTTGAAGCCGTCGCCCGCGAGGGAGGACTTCAGCATCAGGTACTGGTCGAAGTCGGGGTCGCCGGGCGAGCCGCCGCCCGCGAGGACGGCGTCGGTCCTCATCCGGGGCTCGATGACCTCCCAGGTGCCGGCCTGGGTGGTCAGCGCGATGCCGGCCTTCTTGGCGTCGGAGGCGTAGGCGAGGGCGTGGTCCTGGCGGAGCTTGTCGCCGGAGAGGTACCAGAGGGGGAAGGCGGCGCGGACGCCGTTCTTGACGCGGACGCCGTCGGGGCCGGGCTTCCAGCCGGCCTCGTCGAGGATCTTCCGCGCGCCGGCGAGGTCGTGGCGGCGTTCGGTGCCCTTCGCGAACCAGGGGCTGTCGGTGGGGACCGGCCCGTAGGCGGGCTTGCCGGCGCCTTCGAGGATCCGGTCGACCATGGCCTGGCGGTCGACGGCGAGGTCGAGGGCACGGCGGATCGCGGGGTCACCGGCGACCTTGTTGTGGCTGGGGAGGGTGACCTGGCGGTAGTCGTAGGTGGTGGCCCGGTAGGTCTTGTACGTCTTCTTCGCGGCGCCGTCCGCGAATCCGGCGGCGAGGTTGGGCGGCAGGACGGCGGCGTCGAGGTCGCCGGCGCGCAGCCGGGTGGCGCGGACGTCGTCGTCCTTGACGACGGCCATGGTGAGCTTCTTCACGGCCGGGGCGCCGCCCCAGTAGTGCGGGTTGGCGGTGAAGGTGAGCTTCTCGCCCTTGGACCAGCCGGTGAGGACGTAGGGGCCGGTGCCGATGGGCCGGGTGGTGAACGGGCCGGTGTTGACGTCCTGCTTCCCGGCGATGTGCGCGGGCGCGATGGCGAGGACGGTGCGCTCGGCGAAGGGCGCGTAGGGGTACGCGAGGGTGAAGACGACGGTGTCGTCCCCGACCGCCCGGACATCCTTCACGGCGTCGAGTTCGGTGCGGGAGGCGTTGTTGGTCTTCGGGTCGAGGATGGTGCGGTACGTGAAGACGACGTCGGCGGCGGTGAAGGGCCGGCCGTCGCTGAACGTCACGCCCTTGCGCAGCTTGTACGTGTACGTCAGGCGGTCGGCGCTCACGGTCGGCAGGGCGGCGGCGAGGGCGGGCTTCAGTTTCATGTCCGCGTCGAAGGCGAGCAGCCCGTCGAAGATCTTGGAGTTGCCGTCCTTGCCGTAGCCGAGGAGGGGGCTGAGGCTGTCGGGTTCGAAGGCGACGCCGACGACCGCGGAGTCCTTCGGTCCGCCGGCTCCGGTGGTGCCGCCGGGGGCGGAGCAGGCGGCCGCGGTGAGGGCCACGGCCCCGGCGAATATCGCGGCCCGTAGGGGACGGGCGATTCGGGCGGCCATGGTGTCCACACCCCTCTGGGACTCTTTTGAAGATCAACTGTTTTTGCGAACAGCTTGCAATTAAACAGTATGTAGAGGGGTGGGGACACCCAGGGCCCCTTACCGGGAGTCGGCCGGGAACTACCGGGGAGCGGGCAGGTCGACCAAGGCCGCGAGAGCGTCCTGGTGCCGGCCGGCCGAACCCAGCGCCGTCTGGGCCGTCTTGGCCCGCTTGAGCGCGAGGTGCGCGGGGTGCTCCCAGGTCATGCCGATGCCGCCGAGCAGCTGCACGCACTCCTCGGCGGCGTGCACGGCGGTCCTCGCGCAGTACACCTGGGCGACGGCCACGGTCAGCTCGGCGTCGGCGGCCCCGGTCGCCAGCGCGTCGGCGGCGGCCCGGGCGGCCGCCCGGGCGCCCACCAGTTCCAGCCACAGCCGGGCCATCCGGTGCTTGAGCGCCTGGAAGGAGCCGACCGGCCGGTTGAACTGGTGACGCTCCCGGGTGTGCCGGACGGTCTCCTCCAGACACCACTCGGCGAGCCCGAGCTGCTCGGAGGCGAGCAGGCCCGCGCCCGCGAGCAGCCCGCGCCGGACGGCCGCCCGGCCGGTGGCGGCGTCGGCGAGCCGGACGCCCGGTGCGGAGCGCGCGTCGACGACGGCGAGCGGGCGGGTGAGGTCCAGCGGGACCTGCGGGGTGATCACCGCGTCGGCGGCCGGGACCGCGTACAGCCCGTCGGCACGCGGCACGAGCAGGACGTCGGCGGCGGCCGCGTCCGCGACGGCCGGGACGGGTCCGCCGGTCACCGGGTCGGCACCGGGGGCGGTGGACAGCGGGACGGCGAGGACGGCGACGCGCTCGCCGCTCGCGAGTCCGCCGAGCAGGTCCGCCGTGGGACCGTCCGGGAAGCCGAGGGCGCCAAGGACGAGCAGCGTCTCGGTCGCCATGACGGCACTGGTGAGGTACGGGGCGGGGGTCACCGCGCGGCCCAGCTCCTCCAGCACCACCGCGGCCTCGCGGTGGCTCGCGCCCTGGCCTCCGAGCTCCTCGGGGACGAGCAGACCGGCGGCGCCGATCCGGCCGGCGAGGGCGTCCCACAGACCGGGGAGGTACGGGCTGTCGCCCTCGGCTCGGGCGAGGACGGTCCGCGCGTCGGCCCGGTCGGCGAGCAGGGCGCGGACGGCGGCGCGCAGGTCGTCCTCGGTGTCGGAGTACAGCAGGTCCGGCTCGGCGGGCGGCGCCACCGGTCCGAGGACGATGCCGGTGCCGGTGCCGGTGTGGGTCTCGGCGGCGGAAGCCGCCTCGTCAGCGGGCGTGGTGTCGGTCGCGGTCATCGGGCGAGGTCCTTCCAGGCGACGTCCTTGTCGTTGCGCGGTTCGGGCGGCAGGCCGAGCACCCGCTCGGCCACGATGTTGAGCAGCACCTCGCTCGTGCCGCCCTCGATCGAGTTGCCCTTGGCGCGCAGATAGCGGTAGCCCGCGTCGCGGCCGGTGAAGTCGACGAGGTCGGGCCGGACCATCGTCCAGTCGCCGTACAACAGGCCCTCGTCGCCGAGGAGTTCCAGTTCCAGTGCGCTGATCTCCTGGTTGAGCCGGGCGAATCCGAGCTTCATGGCGCTGCCCTCGGGACCGGGCTGGCCGGCGACGAGCTGCTGGCGCAGCCGTTCGCCGGTGAGCCGGGCGACCTCGGCGTCCACCCACAGGTCGAGCAGCCGGCGGTGCAGCTCGTGGGTACGGAGTTCGGGGCGGGCCCGCCAGGTCGCGGCGGCCTTGCCGATCATGCCGCCCTCGCGCGGGATGCGGCTGCCGCCGATGGAGACCCGCTCGTTCATGAGGGTGGTCTGGGCGACCCGCCAGCCGTCGCCGACCGCGCCGAGGCGGTGGGCGTCGGGGATCCGTACGCCGGTCAGGAAGACCTCGTTGAACTCCGCCTCGCCGGTGATCTGGCGCAGCGGCCGGACCTCGACGCCGGGATCGGTCATGTCGCAGACGAAGTAGCTGATGCCCTGGTGCTTGGGCAGGTCCGGGTCGGTGCGGGCGAGGAGGATCGCCCAGCGGGCCAGATGGGCGCTGGAGGTCCACACCTTCTGGCCGTCGACCATCCAGGTGTCGCCGTCGCGCACGGCCCGGGTGCCGAGGGCGGCCAGGTCGGAGCCGGCGCCGGGCTCGCTGAACAACTGGCACCAGACCTCCTCCCCCACCCACAGTGGCCGCAGGAAGCGTCGCTTGATCTCCTCGGAGCCGTACGCGAGGAGGGTCGGGGCGGCCATGCCGAGGCCGATGCCGATCCGGCGCGGGTCGTTGTCGGGGGCTCCTGCTGCGGCGAGTTCGGCGTCGACAACGGCCTGGAGGGCACGCGGGGCGCCGAGTCCGCCGAGGCCGGCCGGGTAGTGCACCCAGGCGAGGCCGGCGTCGAAGCGGGCGCGCAGGAAGTCGCCGCGGTCGGTGGTGGCGGGCGGGTGGGCGGCGAGCAACTCCCGCGTACGGGCGACGAGTCCGGCCGCGTCGACCGGCTCCACGGCCGCACCCTCGGCGGGCTCGGCGGCCGTGCCCTTGGCGCGGTCGGCGGTCATGCGCGAACTCCTTCCGGCAGGACGACGACGCGGCCGGTGGTGGTGCCGTCGGCGATCCGCTGGACGGCGTCGGCCGCGTCGGCGAACGGCACGCGCTCGCTCACGTAGGGCTTGATCAGGCCCTTGGCCGCGAGTTCCGTGAGGGTGTCGTGGCAACTGCGCACGGCGGCCGGGTCCTTGACGGCGTACAGGCCCCAATGGAGGCCCAGAATCGAGTAGTTCTTGACCAGGGCGTGGTTGAGGGCGGGGGCGGGCACGGTGCCGCTGGCGAAGCCGACGACCACGATCCGGCCCTCGAAGGCGACCAGTTTGGCGGACTGCTGGTAGGCGGCCCCGCCGACCGGGTCGTAGATCATGTCGGCGCCGCGGCCGCCGGTGGCCTCCTTGACGGCTGCGACGACGTCCTCGCTTCGCCGGTCGACGACGATGTCGCAGCCGAGTTCACGGGCGACGGCGGCCTTGTCCGCGCCGCCGACGACACCGATGACCGTGGCGCCGGCGGCCTTGCCGAGCTGAACGGCGGCGCTGCCGACGCCGCCCGCGGCGGCGTGCACGAGCAATGTCTCGCCCGCGCGCAGCCCGGCCCGGCGGTGCAGGCCGAACCAGCCGGTCTGGTAACCGATGTGGAGGGCGGCGGCCTCGGCGTCGTCCAGCGCGTCCGGGGCGGAGAACAGTCCGGCCTCGTCGGCGACGGTGTACCCGGCGAGTCCGCCGTACGGAAGGGCGGGCGTCGCGAGGACCCGGCGGCCGTCCTCGGTCTCGGCGCAGATCTCCACGCCGGGGGTGAAGGGCAGCGGGGGCCGCACCTGGTACTGGCCCCGGCAGAGCAGCGCGTCGGGGAAGTTGAGGCCGGTGGCGCGCACCTTCAGGAGCACCTGCCCGGGGCCGGGCACGGGCGGGCCGGTCTCCTCACGGCGCATCACCTCGCCGGGTTCGCCGTTCTCACGCACTCGCCATGCCTGCATGCGGGCCTCCAGGTGCCGTGGTCCCCTGCCGCGCGGTCGGGTGCCGCGCGCACGATGCGACGCATACTAAGCGGTCGCTTGGGTCCTGGGAACCGGGTACCGGAAACTTCCCGGCCGTGCCCCGCGGCCCACGACCGGAAGGACTGCCCACCGGACCATCGGAAGGGATGCCCGGCGGCCCGCCGGAAAGACCGCCCGAACGAACGACCCGCGAGAACCGCTCGGCAGGGCTTCACCAGGGGACTCAGGCGGGCCGCTCGGGGGACTTCGGCCGCGCCCGTACGTGCATCCGCTCGCCCTGCGGCCCGAACAGGCTCAGGTACTCCACCGACCGCTCCCCCACCGGCCCGAACCAGTGCGGGACCCGGGTGTCGAACTCGGCCGCCTCGCCTGCACCCAGCTCCACGTCGTGCTCGCCGAGGACCAGCCGCAGCCGCCCGGAGAGGACGTACAGCCACTCGTATCCCTCGTGGACGCGCGGATCGGGGGTCTCGGGGCCCGGTTCGTGGACGACCTTGTACGCCCGCAGTCCGCCGGCCTGCCGGGTGAGCGGGTACAGGGTGCGGCCGCGGCGCACCAGGGGGCGGGGCCGCACCCGGGGGTCGCCGGCCGGGGGCGCGCCCACGAGGTCGTCGAGCGGGACCTGGTGGACGCGGGCGATCGGCAGCAGCAGTTCGAGGCTGGGCTTGCGCTGCCCGGACTCCAGGCGGGAGAGCGTGCTGACCGAGATACCGGTGGCGGCCGAGAGTTCGGCCAGGGTGGCACCGCGCTCGCGCCGGAGGCGGCGCAGCCGGGGGCCGACCTCGTTCAGGACCGCGTCGATGTGTTCTTCTTCCGTCACTCGCCCTATTGCAGAAACGGCAAGAGAATTTGTCAATCCCGCGTGGTCAGGTGCGTTGTGGCAGCGGCCGGGGCCGTGACACCGTCGCGCCGCGTACACACCCACAGCAGGAACCCGAGACCACTGAAGGCGGCACCCAGAACGCACACGGCACCCCAGCCCGCCGCCGCGTAGAGGGAGGTCGCGGCGAGGGCGCCGGTGGCGCTGCCGATCGAGTAGAAGACCATGTAGCCGCCGATCAGCCGGCTGCCCGCGTCGGGGTGAAGCGCGTAGATGAGGGTCTGGTTGGTGACGTGGACCGCCTGCACGGCGAGGTCGAGCAGGATCACTCCGACGACGAGGGCGACGAGCGAGCCGCGGGTGAGCGACAGCGGCAGCCAGGAGACGACGAGCAGCGCCAGGGTGACGCCGGTGGTACGCCGGGAGAGCCCGCGGTCGTTCAGCCGGCCCGCCGCGGTCGCGGCCAGCGCGCCGACGACACCGATCAGCCCCAGCGCCCCGATCGCGCTGTGCGACAGGAAGTACGGGGCCTCGCTGAGCGGCAGCGCGACGCTGCTCCACAGGGTGCTGAAGGCGGCGAAGACCAGCAGCCCGAACAGGGCGCGGAGCCGCAGCAGTCGCTCCCGCGCGAACAGGGTGACGGTGGAGCGCAGCAGCCGTCCGTAGCGCAGGGGTTCCGGCGGGGTGACGGCGCGGCGCGGCAGGACGCGGAAGAGGACCAGGGCGAGCAGGGCGGTGAGCACCGCCGAGGCGAGGTAGACGGAACGCCAGCCCGCGAGGTCGGCCAGCAGCCCGGACACCGTACGGGCGAGCAGGATGCCGACGACCACGCCGCTGGTGACCAGTCCGACGACCCGCCCGCGTTCGCCGGGCGGGGCCAGTGAGGCCGCGTAGGCGACCAGCGTCTGTGTGACGACCGCGAGCAGCCCCACGGCGGCCATGCCGGCGAGCAGGACCGCCGCGGTGCGGGCGGCCGCCACCACGGCCAACGCCACAACGAGCACCAGCAGTTGGGTGACGACGAGCCGTCTGCGGTCGGCCAGGTCGCCCAGCGGTACGAGGAAGAAGAGCCCCAGTCCGTATCCGACCTGCGTGAGGGTGACCACGCCGCCGACGAGTGCCTGGCTCATCGCGAGGTCGTGCCCCATCGTCACGAGGAGCGGCTGCGAGAAGTACACATTGGCCACCGCCGCCGCACAGGCGACGGCGAACAAGAGGACGACGCCCCGGGACAGGACGAACGCGGCCCCGTCCCGGGCCGTTGATGCCGCCGGGGCCTCATGGTCACCTGCGTCGCCGGGCATCGGCACTCCCCCTTCACCTTCAAAGCTGGTTGCAATTTGCTACCAGAAGCTGGGGCGACGGTAAGCCCTCTTGGTAGCATGTTGCAACCAGAATGCGAGGAGGGCCGCCATGGTCACCAGGACACGGTTCGACGACAGCGACTGCCCGGTCGCCCGGTCGGTGGACGCGATCGGCGACTGGTGGTCCCTGCTGATCGTCCGGGACGCCTTCGACGGGAGCCGGCGCTTCGGGGAGTTCCAGCGCAGCCTCGGGGTGGCGAAGAACATCCTCACCGCGCGCCTGCGGAGCCTGGTCGCCGGTGGCGTCCTCGCGTCCGTCCCCGCCTCGGACGGCAGCGCCTACCGGGAGTACGTACTGACCCCGAAGGGCGAGGCCCTCTTCCCCGTCGTCGTGGCCCTGCGGCAGTGGGGCGAGCAGCACTTCTTCAGCCCCGGCGAAGAGCACTCCGAGCTGGTCGACCGGCGGCACGAACAGCCCCTCCGCCCCCTGGAGGTGCGGTCCGCGGACGGGCGGACGGTGCGGCCCGGCGACACCACGGTCCACAAGGTTCCCCGCCCCTGATCCGGGCGGACGAGGTGGGCGGGGCGGGCGCGGGGGCTCCGCCGGGCGGATGAAACCCCGCCGGTCGGGCTGCGCGGGAAGCGGGAGCGGGCGAGGATCGGCCACAGTGGCCGGAATCCGGCTATCGCGCTCCCCGCGGAACGGCCCTCCACCCCGGAAGGACGGGACCCCCCCCATGCTCGGTACGGACTTCAGCACCGGCTCACCCGACTGGCTCGACCTCGGCAGCCCCGACACCGAGGGCGCCGCCACGTTCTACGGCCGGGTCTTCGGCTGGGACTTCGCGACGGCCGGGCCCGACGCGGGCGGCTACGGCTTCTTCCAGCAGGACGGCAAGATCGTCGCGGCCCTCGGCCCGCTCGCCGAGAAGGGCGCGGCCACCGCCTGGAACATCTACTTCAACACGCCGGACGCCGACGCGACGGTCCGTACGGCGGAGCAGGGCGGCGGCCGGGTCCGGGTGCCGGCGCGCGACGTGATGGAGGCGGGCCGGACGGCCGCGCTGACCGACCCGGGCGGCGCGGACTTCGCGCTGTGGCAGCCACGTTCCATGCCGGGTCTGGAACGCACCTCGCAGAAGAACACCCTGGTGTGGATCGAGCTGCACACCGCCGACCCGGAGTCCGTCCTCGCCTTCTACGGCACGCTGTTCGGCTGGCGCTGGCAGGCGATGGAGACGCCCGGCATGACGTACCGGGTGATCTCGACCGCCGAGGGCGATGTCCAGGACGCCTCCTTCGGCGGCGCGGCCCCGCTCCAGCCGGGCGCCGAACAGGCGCGCTGGATCCCGTACTTCATGGTGGAGGACCCGGACCGGACCGCCGCCTCCGTCGTGGAGAGCGGCGGCTCGGTCCCCATGGCGCCCGAGGACGTGCCGGACGTAGGCCGGATCGCGTGGTTCGCCGACCCCTTCGGCGCGCCCTTCGCGGTCCTGAAGCCGGCCGTGTGAACCAGGGCGCTCATGTGCGGCGGAGCCGCCCACGACCTGGTCAGCGGGTCTCGGGCGGATTCCGCTCCGCCACCACGCGCGGGTGCGCGAACTCCGTGTTGTCGATGACGAGATCCATCCGCGGCAACGGGTCGGCCTCCCGCAGATAGACGCGTTCGGCCGCCAGGTACCGGTCGCGGTGGATGGCCTCGGCGCCGGACCCGGCCCAGTCCTGGTCACGTTCGGCGCCCCGGCGCACGGACAGTTCCTCGGCCACGTCCAGCCAGATCCGGAAGTCCCAGTACGCGTCGATCCCGGGCCGGAACGCGAAGACGCCGTCCACGATCAGCACCGCGTCCGGGGCCAGCGGGGACGTCCGCGCGGAGTGGTCCTCCTGGGTCAGCGGATCGATGGCGCACAGCACGCACGACGTGACCGCCGGCGACCGGCAGGGGTCCAGCAGAAGCCGGCGGACCGCCTCGTAGTCGTACGCGTTGCGGTAGTAGCCCTCGCCCGTCTCCCGGTCGTACAGGTGCCGGTCCTTCCACGGGTTCTTGAAGTCGTCGAGGGTGGCCCGGAGTACGGGGCGTCCCACGGCGGCGATCCGCCCGGCCAGTTCGTGCCCGAAGCTCGTCTTCCCGGCGGCGGTGAAGCCGTCGATGCCCACCAGCAGCCGGCCCGCGCCGCGGGCGAGGACGCGCCGGGCCGTCTCCTCGACCAGCGCGTCGCGTTCGGCCGAGAGAGCCGGCGGACACGGCTGCCGCCAGGACGAGACCGAATGACGGATGTCCGCCCGTGGTGATGTCATACGGCGAACCTACCGGCAGGCGGTCCATCCGTTCCAGGGGCATCAGAAGGCCCAGATCCCCTTCCGGTCTCAAGGATGAGGGCGGGGGAAGATCTCGAAGGCGACCGCCGGGCGGCCGTCGAAGCGGGGCGCCGCGTGGGCGGTGGTCTCGGCGAGGAAGTCCCGGACGTACTCCTCGGCGGGCCGGTCGGTCAGCTCCTCCAGATACGTACGGTGGGCGAGCAGCGAGCGGACGGCGCGGTCCAGGCCGGGGCGGGCGTCGACGGCGTGGGTCGGGGTGGTCGAGCCGGCGACGGCGACCCAGCGGACGCCGTTCCACGGCCGCAGGTCCGCGTCGAACAGTTCGGGGAAGATCCAGCGGTTGCCCGCGTCCGCCGCCGCGTCGAGGGTGGCGCGGCCGACGGCGCGGTGGTCGGGGGTGTTCCAGAAGCCGCCCGGGCTCGGGCCCCAGGTGTCGCGGTGGTTGAGGGTGATCACGAGTTCGGGGCGGTGGCGGCGGATCGCGGCGGCGATGTCGCGGCGCAGCGCGAGCCCGTACTCGATCACGCCGTCCCGGTGCCCCAGGAACTCCACGGTGGTCACACCGACCACGGCCGCGCTCTCGCGCTGTTCGGCCTCGCGCACCTCGGCGCAGTCGGCCGGGGCGAGCGAGTCGATGCCGGCCTCGCCCCGGGTGGCCAGGACGTAGCCCACCTGCTTGCCCGCGTCGGTCCAGGCGGCCACGGCGGCGGCGCAGCCGTACTCCAGGTCGTCGGGATGGGCGACGACGGCGAGGGCGCGCTGCCAGTCGGTGGGCATCTCTTCGAGTCGCTGGTCGCTCATGCGCGCAGAATACGGCGGGCACCTCCGCACGGCTGAGCCGACGCTCAGGAGTTGTCACCAGCGGGACCGGCTGAGCTGGTGAAGAGGAACGACCGAGGCAGCCCGGTAGTCACCCATGAGGCATCCGACTTGACACAGGCGCTCATTCGGCAGTCTTTCTGTCACCAGAGAGGTCTGTCGGGCTGTGCACCGGAATGGGGAACTACGGGTTTGACCCGGGGACCTACGCCGGCGCTGCCTTCCACCCCGTAGAGGAGTAGCGTGCCGCCTGCCTTCGTTCACCGGATCACGAGGTACGACCCCGCCGACCGTGACGAACACGGCACCTACCAGGGCGTGGAGGAGGCGGTCAGCGACCACGGACCGGTCGAGGCCGCATACCTGGAGGCGATCTCCGCGTTCGCGGAAGCTGCGGGCATTGACCGGCTGGAGATTCGTGAGCCCTCTGTCACCGGGCACGTCCACTTCGGTGCCCAACCGGCGGTCGAGGGGCACGGTCTCAGCGGGCTCTTCCCGGCTGACCTCGCCGGTTACCACGACGGGGCCGAGGTCTCCCTGGCGATGGCCCTGGAGCTGATCCGCGTCATGCTCCGTGAGCAGGGCGCCTGGTGCCGGCTGGAAGCGGAAGACGTTTTCGCCGTGCACGTCGGAGGGGACCAGTACGTGTATGTGGGCAGCGACCAGCCCTGCGCAGACGCCGTGGCCCGTACGCGGGAACTCGGCCTCTTCGCGGAACGGCTGCCGGGCTCGCCCTTCGCCGCGGAACCAGAGGTGACAGAAGCCGCCGACGAAGGGTTCTGGGCATCGGTGTGCACCGAGCTGGTGGCGCGACAAGGCCTGCTCCTGGAGGAAACCCACATCGTCAACGCCACACGCTGGCACCGTCTCACCACGGAAAACCTCAACGCGGTGCGCGCCCGTCTCGGCCCGCGCGCCTTGCTGACCGTCTGGCCCGACCTGCAACCTGACGTCGGCGCGGTCCTGACCGCGCTGCCGTCCGAATGGCATATCGAATTCGTCTGGGAGACGAAGGACGGAACGATCAGAGACGTGATCATCGATGAGACCCAGCACCAGGAGCTCGCTGCCCTGGTAGCCGACGCGCGAGCGGCCCGCGCGCTGTCCCTCTACACCGACGAACGCAGTCCACTGCTCCAAGCCGTTCTACCCGACAGCGACGGTGTGCTGCGCGCACGATGGTGACCCGATTCATGAGCCGAAGCTCGGCTTGTGATGTATCCACTCGTCTTCGTCAGTGGAACAGGTGATCGTGGTGATCATCATGCGGAAAACTGTGTGCGTGGATCGAGGACCACGGCGTCCGCCACCACGGCTTCGGCGGCCTGGCGTACACGTCCTCCTCCGAAGGTGAGACTGACTAGAGCATTCCACGAGCAATCAGTGAGCGTCGCTCGCCCCCGGGACGGGCCCCTCGCCGGAGCGGGTCACGCCGGCCGCCAGGGCTCGGGCGGCGTCGGCGAAGAACTGCTCGTCGGCGTCGCGGGCGAGGCCGAGGACCACGCCCTGGGTGAGACCGACGAACAGGGCCCTGAGCGCGGTGACCAGACGGTGCGCCTGGTGTGGCGTCACGACCCCGCCCTCGTGCGCGCGGCCGGTGAACAGTTCGGCCAGCCGGTCCTCCTGCGCCTCGATGGACTCGGCGAGCCGGGTGGCCAGAGCGGCGTCGTGGACGGCCATGTCCAGAAGGGTGATCTGGAGCGACAAGGCGGCATGCGCGCCGGGAGCGTCGCTCTCGCGCCGGGAGTGGCGCGCGAAGGCGTCGACGGCGTCGAGGAGGCCGAGGTCGGCGGGCACCGCCCGCGCGATCTCCTCGTAGTGCGGCCGCAGGTACTCGGTGACGAGGGCGACCACCAGGCCGGCCTTGCTGCCGAACAGCGAGTAGACGGCGCCGGTGGTCAGACCGGCCCGTTCGGCGATCTCGTCGAGCCGGGCGCGGTAGCCGTCCCGGGTGACGACCTCGGACGCGGCGGCCAGCAGGGCGCGGCGGTTGCGTTCCTTGGCCTCGGCTCTCGTCATTCTCATAATCTCATTATTACAGTAGCGTGATTATGGAAGCATCCCCTCGGAAGGAGCTCGCATGTCCCGGAACCAGACCCTGTCGTCGCCCCGCGTGTCCGTCGCGCCGGCGGGGATCGTCGCGGACGGCGTCTTCAAAGTGCTGCTGGCGGCGGTGTCCGGCATCGGCGCGGCCCCACTCGGCGACCTGCTCGGTGTGGAGACGTGGCTGATGGCGGTATGCGCGGTGGCCCTGCTGGCCGGGGGCGCGAGCGAACTCGCCTGGCGGCGCCGGCGGCCGGCGGCCGTGTACCTGCGGCTGATGATCGCGTACGACAGCGGCTGGGCGCTGGCGGCACTCGCCGGAGGTCTGGTGGCCTGGCGGGGCGGGACGGCCGGCGGCGAACTGTGGATCGGGTACCAGACCGTGGCCCCGCTGGTGTTCGCCGCGCTGCTGACGGCGGCCTCCGCGCCGCGCCCCTCGGCCGCCGAAGCCTGAGCCCCGGCGGTCGCTCTCGGCCCCGGCGCCCAACAACTCGCTGCCCTTGGTCCTTTCCGTGAACCGGACATCGCCGAAGTCACCGCGTACGGCGGCGGCGACCGATCCGTTCACGATGCTCGGGTGGCTCGCGGTGTGGCGCTGGGCGTGCGCCACCGCGTCAAGACACAGCGCACCCTCCCGCCCTGCCCCGAGCAGCGAGAACGCGCCGAGACAGGAGCCGTCCCGGTCCAGGGCGGCCAGGTTTTCCAGCACGAGCGAGTGGCTCACGCCGTGATACGCGTACACGGTCGACGGCAGGCCCTGGGTCACGAGCCACTGGGCGAGCGTCCGTTCGGGAAAGTAGTTGCCGCGCGGGGTGGTGTCGGGGCCGATGGCCGCGACGTCCTCGTCCACCCACACATCGCGGTCCAAGCCGTGGAGGTCGGCGAAGGACAGGTTGGTGAGGTACACCTCCTTGCCTGCCGACCGCAGCGCGAGTGCGAGCGGCAGCCCGGCGTACACGTCGAAACCGCCGCCCGCACCGGCGATGCGTACCCGCCGCGCGTCGCGCAGGCGGGTGAAGAACGCGGGTTCCCCCAGAGAGATCACCGCGTGACGCCAGCGGGAGGGTGATCCGTCACCGAGCCGATCAGACTTCAGCGAGATCGGTCAAGGTTCGGTGAGACAGGACGCCAGGGCCTTCTCAGGCCGCGCCGCAGGAGGCGCGGACGACCAGCCGGGGGCGGAGCTGGACCTGGTGGAGCGGGGAGGCGTCGCCCTCGGTGAGCCGGCGCAGCAGGATCTGCGCGGCGAGCCGGCCCAGCTGGAACTTGGGCGGCGACACGGCGGTGAGCGGGATCTCGGCGACGTCCGCGAACTCGTTGTCGTAGCTGATCAGGGCCAGGTCCTCGGGGACCCGCAGCCCGGCCCGGCGGGCCGCGGCCAGGACCAGCGCGGCCTCGCGGTCGCCGAAGCACAGCGCGGCGGTGACCCCGGCGGCGCGCAGCGCGGCCACGGCGGCGTCGGCGCGGGCGGGGTTCCAGTCCGCCATCACGTCGCGCTCGTGGTGGTGCGCGGGCAGGCCGAGGTCGCCGATGGCGCGGGCGAAGCCGGACTCGATGGACACGGTGGGCGGGGCGTCGACGCGGACCAGCAGGCCGAGCCGGCGGTGCCCGAGGTCGCGCAGATGGCGTACGGCGTCGTAGGCGCCGCCCTCGTGATCGGTGCACACGTGCTCGGTGGCGTCGCCGGGTCCGTGGGCGGTGAGGCGGCGTTCGACGAGGACGGCGGGAACGGGCAGGGCGAGCAGGTCCGCGGCGCGCCGTCCGGGGTCGGTGGCGGTGTGCAGGCTGGGGACGAGCAGCAGACCGTGGACGCCGGCGGCGAGCATCCGTTCGAGGGCGGCGTCCTCCTCGCCGAGGTCGTAGTGGGAGCAGGCGAGGAGCAGGCGGGCGCCCGCCGCCGTGAGTTCCTGTTCGATGCCGTGCAGCACGCGCGGGTAGTAGAAGGCGGTGTCGGGGACGAGGACGCCGATGACCTTGTGGTCGGCGCGGTCGTCCCCGGTACGCGGCGCGGCGAAGGTGCCGGCGCCCTGGCGGCGTTCGACCAGGCCGAGGGCGACGAGGTCCTCGTACGCCCGCCGGACGGTGGTCACCGAGACGCCGGTGTCGGCGGCGAGGGCCCGCTCGGTGGGGAGTTTGCTGCCCGGCGGCCAGGTGCCGTCGAGCATGCCCCGGCGCAGCCGGGCCACCAGGGACCGGAACTTCAGCTCCCGCGCGGGCGCCGGGATCCCCTCGTGCGTCATGGGTGATCCCCCCTGGTCGACCCGCCGTCGCCGGGCCGTGCGGTGGACCGGCACCTACGTACGCACGGCGCGGCGGTCCACCGATTGCTGATGGATTGCTCGGCGAATCCTATCGTCGGGCTTGTCCGGGCCGGTCGGGTCAGATCTCCCCGCGGGCGAGCGCGAGCAGCCGGTCGAGGACCCGGGGGCCGCCGGCCCGTACGCCGTCGTGCTCGAACTCGTCGGTGACCCAGGTGCGCAGGCCCCGGATGGTCCGGGCGGTCCTCAGCGAGTGGGCGGTGTCCACGTACATGTCGTCGTGGTAGACCGCGGCGGCGGCCGGCACCTCGTTGGCGGCGAGCCGGGCCGAGTCGTAGAGCGGCGCCCAGTCGGTGCGGGCGGCGAGGTGCTCGGCGGTCTCGCGCAGCGGGCGCAGGGCCGGGTCGGTGGTGAAGAGCCAGGGGTGGACGGTCTCGCCGGTGAACAGCACCGGCCCGTCGCCGGCGAGGGCCCTCGCCGCGTCGAACTCGGGGAACTCGGCGCGGATCCGGTCGGCGGCCCAGTCGGTGGCGCCGTGGCCGAACGCGGGCCCCTGGGCGTAGAGGGGCTCGTGGAGGAGCGCGTAGAGCGGGTGTCCGGCGTACGAGAGCTGGGCCTGGACGTTTTCGAGGAACGCGTCGGCGAGGGCGGGTCCGGCCGGGGTCGGCACGAACGCGCCCTCCAGGAGGAGGTGCAGCTGGTGGGTGCCCTCGCCGCCGCCGAGCAGGATGCCGAGGGACTGGAACGCCTCGACGGTCAGCAGCCCGCCACCGGGCAACGTGACCTCGTGCTCCGCGAGGTGCGCGACGATCCGCCGGACGCGCTCGACGTCCTCGGGGTAACGGGCGTAGTGGGCCTCGTTCTTGCGGCGGATACGGGGGTAGGCGGCGCGGTAGACGTCGTCGGCCGTCGCGTCGAGGGACGGCAGACCGCCGGTGAACAGCGCCATGGCCACCCCCTCGGGGGCGGTGGACAGGTAGTGCGTGAGGCAGAAGCCGCCGAAGCTCTGGCCGAGGACGGTCCAGGGGGCGCCGCCGGTGAGGGCGGGGCGGATCAGCTCGCAGTCCTTGACGATCGAGTCGGCGCGGAAGTGGGCGAGGTAGTCGGCCTGCTCGCGCGGGGTGCCGCGGAGCGGCAGGGTCTGCCGGTTGGCGGGGGTTGAGCGGCCGGTGCCGCGCTGGTCGAGCAGCAGGACGCGGAACTCCTGGACGGCCCGCCCGAGCCAGGCCTGCGGGCCGATGAACCGGCGGGCGCCGAAGCCGGGCCCGCCCTCCAGGTACAGCAGCCACGGCAGGCCGTCCCGGTCCGCCGCCTTGCCGCTCGCGACGATCTCGCGCCCGTACAGCTCGATGGTCTCGCCGTCGGGGCGGGTGTGGTCGAGCGGGACGGTGAAGTGATGGTCCGTGAGAACGAGACCGGGCTGACGGTAAGTGGACAAGCTGCCTGCTCCTGTTCGTGATACCCCCGTATCCGACATTCCTGCGGACACAGGAGATCACACGAACGGCGGACTGCCCCACCGCGGGGCCGGAACGCGGCCGGGGCAGGACGGGGCGGGTCAGCTCTGGAGGACCGCGAGCACGTTGTCCGCCGGGTCGGTGAACCAGGCGATCGCCGGGCCGCGCGGGTCGCGGCAGATGCCCTTGGCGTCGAACTCGAACCCGGGGTAGCGCCGCGGCTCGATCCCCTTGGCGACGAGGCCGTCGACGGCGGCGTCGATGTCGTCGACCTGGAAGTTCAGGACGGTGAAGCTCGCCGGGACGTGACGCTCGCCCTTGGGGTAGATGAAGACCTTCGCGCCGCCGGCGAGCGTGAGCAGGAGCACCTGCCGCTCTTCCTCGCCCTCGCCTTCCTCGCCGGTCGGGAGGCCGAGGGTCTCGCCGTAGAAGGTGCGGGCGGCGGCGATGTCGTCGACGGAGAAGCTGCTGAAGGCCGGGGTGCTGCCGAACATGGGGATCCCTTCGGTGGGTGCGTCCGGTGACGTCCCCTCAGGGCACACCACGGGCCGCGCCCCCGGCGGGCACCGCCACGCCGACACGGCCGGACGGCCCCGGCCCGTCACTCTCGGGCCGGAGCCGGAGCCGGAGCCGGGGCGCTGTCCGATGGTGACGGGCCGGGGCCCGACGGCTCAGGGCGCGATCGGGAGCCGGCGCTTGTGGTCCGTCAGTCGGTAGCGGCGCACGATGGCGGCAAAGGCGGCCTCGTCGACCGGCTTGCCCTCCAGGAAGTCGTCGATCTGGTCGTACGTGACGCCCAGCGCGTCCTCGTCGGGCTTGCCCGGGTCGAGGTCCTCCAGGTCGGCGGTCGGGACCTTCCACACCAGGTCGGCGGGGGCGCCCAGCTCGGCGGCCACGGCACGCACCCGGCGCTTGGTGAGGCCGGTGAGCGGGACGACGTCGGCGGCGCCGTCGCCGAACTTGGTGAAGAAGCCGGAGATCGCCTCGGCGGCGTGGTCGGTGCCGACGACGAGGCCGTCGTGGGCGCCCGCGACCGCGTACTGGGCGATCATCCGCTGCCGGGCCTTGATGTTGCCGTGGACGAAGTCCTCGTGGTGCGCGTCACGGAAGACCACCCCGGCGGCGCGGGTGGCGTCGAGCGCGGCGTCGCTGGCCGGCCGGATGTCCACGGTGAGGATCCGGTCGGCCTGGATGAAGTCGAGTGCGCGCTGCGCGTCACCCTCGTCGGCCTGGACGCCGTAGGGCAGCCGCATGGCGTGGAAGGTGGCGTCGTGCCCGGCGGCCCGGGCTCGCTCGACGGCGAGCTGGCAGAGCCGGCCGGCGGTGGTGGAGTCGACGCCGCCGCTGATCCCGAGGACGAGGCTGCGCAGGCCGGTGGACGTGAGGCGCTCGGTGAGGAAGGCGACCCGGCGCTCGATCTCCGCGCGCGGGTCGAAGGTCTCGGCGACCTCCAGTTCCCGGGCGATCAGCTGCTGCTGGGCGATGGTCTCCGGGTCGGTCACACGTGCTCCTCGGTCGTGCGGCGCCCACGTCGCGCCGCTGGGGTACTGGCTCGACTCTAAGTGGCGCGCGCCCGCGCTGTCGCCCGGCCCCTGCCCGCCGCCCGCCCCGTTCGTCCGCCGCCCGCGCCGGGAACCGACGGCTAGGGTGCCGATCATGACGGAAACACGGGCGAGAGTACGCGAGTTGGGCGTCACGCTGACCGGCGAGCCGGGCCGCTGGAACGCGATCACCGATGTCCCCGGGGTCCAGGTGGGCCATGTCACCCTCGTCGAGGGCGAGGACGTCCGGACCGGGGTGACGGCGCTGCTGCCGCGCGGCCGGGAGGGCGTCGGCCTGCCATGCGCCGCCGGCTGGTACGCGATGAACGGCAACGGCGAGATGACCGGTACGACCTGGGTGGAGGAGAGCGGCTCGCTGGCCGTGCCGGTGCTGCTGACCAACACGTACGCCGTCGGGCCGGTGCACCGCGGGGTGGTCGAGTGGGTGCGCGGGCATCGCGCGGACATGGCCCCGGAGTGGCTGCTGCCCGTCGTCACCGAGACCTGGGACGGCCACCTCAACGACATCCACGGCCCGGCGGTACGGCCCGGGCACGCCGCCGAGGCGATCGAGGCGGCGGCCTCGGGGCCGGTGGCCGAGGGCTGTGTCGGCGGCGGTACGGGGATGCGCTGCTACGGCTTCAAGGGCGGCGCGGGCACGGCCTCGCGGAGGGTCGCGTACGGCGAGGACCGGTACACGGTGGGGGCGTACGTCCAGGCCAATTTCGGAGCCCCGGACGAGCTGGTCGTGGCCGGGGTGCCGGTGGGCCGTGAACGCGCCGCCGAGCGCGAGGCCGCACGGGCCGGGGCCGCCCAGGAGGCCCCCGTGGCCACGGAAGCCGACGGGATTCCGCCGGGCGCGGGCTCCGTCGTGGTGATCGTGGCGACGGACGCGCCGCTGCTGCCGGGCCAGTGCAAGGCGCTGGCCCGGCGGGTGCCGCTGGGCCTCGCCCGTACCGGCACCGCGGGCAGCCACTTCTCGGGCGATCTGTTCCTCGCTTTCTCGACGGCGAACGAGTCGGCGCTGACCAGCACGTTTCCCGCGAAGGACGCCCCGGCCCCGTACGAGACCCTGCGGTTCGTGCCGTGGGGCCGGATCGATCCGTTCTGTACGGCGGTGGTGGAGGCGGTCGAGGAAGCGGTGCTCAACGCGCTCACGACGGCCACGACGACGACCGGCCGGGCCGGGCACCGGGTCCCGGCGCTGCCCCTCGACCTGGTGCGCGGGCTGCCGTCGAGCCGCCGGCGGCAGCCGTAGCGGCGGCGGTGACGCTGATCGTGTGCCAGCCGGTCGCGCCGTTCGGCATGGTGTCGGAGCCGCGCCCGGTCTGCACGGCCCCGGTCCCGTCGGTGGCCCGGACGGCGAGCGTGTGGTCGCCGGGCGTGGCGTGCCAGCGGTAGACCCACTGGCACCAGGTGTCCCGGCTGTCCTGGGCCCCGAGCTCGGCGTCCTGCCAGGGCCCGTCGTCGACCCGTACCTGGACCCGGGAGATCCCCCGGTGCTGGGCCCAGGCGACGCCGGCCACCGGCACGGGCCGGGGCCCGGCCGCGACCTTGTCGAACGCCTTCGGGGTGTCGATCCGCGACTGGGTCTTGATCGGCGCCTGGGCGGCCCAGCCGCGCGGCACCCAGTAGGCGTCGTACGCGGCGAAGGTGGTCAGTTCAAGCGAGGTGAGCCACTTGCAGGCGGAGACGTAGCCGTACAGGCCGGGAACGACCATGCGGACGGGGAAGCCGTGCGCGAACGGCAGCGGCTGACCGTTCATGCCGAAGGCGAGCAGGGCGTCACGGCCGTCCATCACCTCCTCGACGGGGCTGCCGATGGTCATGCCGTCGGCGGAGCGGCCGACGAGCTGGTCCGCCGGGCCGCCCCGGGACGGCGGGCGGACGCCGCAGTCGCGCAGCAGGTCGGCGAGGCGGACGCCGAGCCAGCGGGCGTTGCCGACGTAGGGGCCGCCGACCTCGTTGGAGACGCAGGCGAGGGTGATGTCGCGTTCGACCACCTCGCGGCGCAGTAGCTCGGGCAGGGTGAGGACGCGGTCCCGGGGCACTCCGTCGCCGTGGACGCGCAGCTGCCAGGTACCGGCGTCGAGGCGGGGGACGACGAGGGCGGTGTCGACCCGGTAGAAGTCGCCGTTCGGGGTAAGGAACGGGCTGATGCCGGCGACGGGCAGCTGCGCGCCGGGCGGTACGGGCGGCGCCGGGGAGGCGGGCCGGGGCAGCCGGAGCGCGTCGCGCGAGGCGGTGGCGTTCTCGGACCGGGTGCCTCCGGTGGCCCGGGCCAGGACGAGGACGCCGGTGGCGCCCGCCGTCACGCCCGCCCCGGTCAGCAGGAAGCGCCGCCGGTCCGGGGCCGCGGCGGCACGGCCCGAGCCGGCGAGCCGCACGGTCAGGACGTACAGGACGAAGCCCGCGACGAGGGCCCCGGCGAGCGACGGCAGCACATCGGCGGCGGAGGTGGAGTCGGGGCGGGTGACGGCGGCGAGCGCCCCGGCCAGGCCGAGGACGGCCACCCCGGCGAGGGCGGCGCGGCGGCTGCGCAGCGCGAGCAGACCGAGCAGTGCGGCGAGTACGGCGAGCAGCACCATGATGCCGAGCTCCAGGACCCGCTTGTCGTTCTCGCCGAAGGTGCGGATGGCCCATTCCTTGACGCCCGCCGGGGAGTGGTCGACGACCGTGTCGCCGACGGCGGGCACCGGTCCGGCCTCGGGCCGGGTCACCACGGTGGCGAGGGCGGCGACGGCGAGGCCCGTGTAGCCGGCGACGAGACCGGCCAGGGCGGCGAGCAGCCGGTCGGTGCGGGTGGGCGCGGCGGGCCCGGGAGGCGGGACGGCGGGCAGGGGTCCGGGGGCCGATGGGGAGCCGGGGGCCGATGGGGAGCCGGGGGGTGGAGGGGAGCTCATGTCCTTGTTCCTCGGCACGCCGCGCGGCCGGGCTGAGCGCCCGCGCGGGGCCGCGGACCGTACGCCGGACTCACACGGACGGCGTGCGGCACGGGCGGACCCGCTCGCCCGGGCGGAGACTGTCCGGGAGGGGGACGCGTACCGCTGTCACCGGTCCGAGGAGGCCCGCCATGACCACCGTCGCCGCGCCCAAGGTCAGCAGTCTGCCGCCCGAACAACGGGAGCGGCTGATGGCCTTCGCCCAGGACGTGACCTTCGACGCCGGGGTCCGTCTGTTCGAGGAGCAGGACCGGGCCGACCGGTTCTGGATCGTCAAGACGGGCGCGATCTCGCTGGACGCGAAGGTGCCGGGGCGGGGCGCGCCGGTGATCGAGACGCTGCGGCACGGCGAGCTGGTGGGGGTGTCGTGGCTGTTCCCCCCGTATCTGTGCCAGTCGGGCGCGGAGACGGCGACGCCGGTGCGGGCGTACGAGTTCGACGGCCGGGCCGTGCGCTCGATGTGCCGGACGGACCCGGAGTTCGGCGCCTCCGTGACCTTCTGGGTGGGGCAGATCCTCGCCCACCGGCTCCATGTGACGCGGGTGCGGCTGCTCGACCTGTACGCGCCGCACGGGAGCGGGGCGCTGGCCTGAGCGGGCGGACGACAACCGGACGGCCCGGGCGGTACGCACGACGCCGACGACCCGTACGGGTGGCCGGGGGGACGGCGGCCGGGCCCGGTGGTCCGGGACCCGGCCCGCGTCGGCTCCGCCGGTCAGGACCGTACGAGCGCGCGCATATGCCAGTCGGACAGGGTGCCGTCCGGGCGCGGGATGTCGGGTCCGGCAGCGGGTACGGGACCGTGGGCGCCGTCCGGTACGGGACGGCGCACGCGCCCGGGTACGGACCCGGGGGCGGCGGCGCACGACGACGGGGAGGCGGCAGATGACCAGCGGCGGTTCCGGTGCGAGGGGCGGAGGCGGTGGGCCGGGCACGCGGGCCGGGGAGCGGGTCCACGCGGAGGCGCGGTCCCGGCTGTTCGCGCGGTGCGCGCTGCTCGCCGCGACGGCCGCGGTCCTCGGTCTGTTCGTGCCGTTCGACGGCGGCGGTCTGCTGATCGTCGGCAGCGGGCTGCTGGGGCTCGCGCTGTGCGCCGCGGGCGTGTGGTGGCTGGTGGCCCATCGCGGGGCGGTGCGACTGGTGGGAGCGCTGGTCGCGGTCGGCGCCCCGGCGGCCGTCCTGGCCCTCTACATCCACGGGGGTCTGTGGCCGAGCGCCCTGACCGCGCTGCTGCTGTGGGCGGTGGCGCTCGGCTGCGCCCGTACGGCGATGCGCCATCCGGACCACGAGCGGCACGGCCGGCCCCGGGCCGTGCCCGCGCCGCGGCCGCTGCGGCCGGTGCTGCTGATGAACCCGAGGTCCGGGGAGGGCAAGGTGGGCCGGTTCGGGCTCGTCGAGAAGGCCGAACGGCTCGGCGCGCGGGTCGTCGTCCTCGAACCCGGCCCCGACGGCTCGCACCCGGACGCCGCCGCGCTCGCCCGGGCGGCGGTCGCCGACGGCGCCGACCTGCTGGGGGTCGCGGGCGGCGACGGGACGCAGGCCCTGGTGGCCGCGGTGGCGGTCGCGCACGACCTGCCGTTCGTGGTCATCAGCGCGGGCACCCGCAACCACTTCGCGATGGACCTCGGGCTCGACCGGGCCGACCCGGCGCGCTGCCTGGACGCCCTGACCGACGGCGAGGAGGTACGGGTCGACCTCGGCGAGGTCGCGGGCCGGGCGTTCGTCAACACGGTCTCGTTCGGGGTGTACGCGGACGTGGTGCAGCGCCCCGAGTACCGGACGGCCAAGGCGGAGACCGCGCTGAACACGATGCCCGACCTGCTCGCGGGCGGCGCGGGCCGCCGCCTCGACGCCCGGGCCGACGACACCATGCTCCCGGCCCAGCAGGCGCTGCTGGTCAGCAACAACCCGTACACCTCGCCCGATCCGCTCGGCGGCGGCCGCCGGGCCCGGCTGGACGGCGGCGAACTGGGCGTGATCGGCATCCGGGTGGAGAGCGCCGCGCAGGCGGCCGCGCTCGCCGTCCGGGGCTCGCAGTCCCCCGGCCTGAGCGTCCTGACCGCCCATCGGGTCGAGGTCACCGCCGGGTCGGGGACCGAGCCGGAAGCCGGCACTGACGCGGAGGCGGAGGCGGAGTCCGGGCCGGGGGAAGGCACGGGCTCCGGTTCCGGCCCCGACTCCCGATCCGGGTCCGGGTCCGGCTCCCGATCCGGAACCCTCCCCGTCGCGGTCGACGGAGAGGCGATGACGCTGCCGGCCCCTGTCGTGTGCACCCTGCGGCCGCGCGCGCTGCGCGTACGGCTCCCCCGCGACCGGCCCGGCACCGTACCGCCCGCGCCGCCCCTGGACTGGCGCCTGATCGCCGTGCTCGCGTTCCGCCGCAGCCCGCGAGGAGGATCCGATGACTGATCAGACCCCTTCCTCCCCGATCGCCACCCCGCCGTCTCCCCGGCCCCGGCCCCGGGGCACGGCGGCGGTGCGGGCGGTCCTGTCCGATCTGCGCACGGTGGACGGCGCCCTGTACGCGACGGTCGCGGCGACGCCGACCCCCACGCTCGACCGGAAACTGCGCCGCCTCTCGTATGCCGCCGACCACTCCAAGATCTCCCTGTCGATCGCCGCGCTCCTCGCCCTCGCGGGCGGCCGGCCGCGCCGGGCGGCGGCGGTCGGGGTCGGCGCCGTCGCCCTGGCCTCGGCCTCCGCCAACCTCTTCGGGAAGCGGCTGGTGCGGCGGGCGCGGCCGGACCGGGAGGCGGCCCGGGTCTCGGTCGACCGGCAGGTCCCGATGCCGAGTTCGGCGTCCTTCCCGTCCGGGCACACGGCCTCGGCGGTGGCCTTCGCGACGGCGGTGGGCGTGCTGCTGCCGCCCGCCGCGCTCCCGCTCGGCGTCCTCGCCGGCGCGGTGGGCTACTCGCGGGTCCACACGGGGGTGCACTACCCCGGTGACGTCGTCGCCGGCGCGGTCCTCGGCCTCGCGGGCGCGGTCACCGCGCTGGCGGTGGCGGACGCGTACCCGGGCGAACACGGCTTCCTCCTCGTGCCGGACCGCTTCCCCTGGGCTTGAGCGTCCCCCTGGGGCACGGGCACGCCGGCGGGGGCCGCGCGTCCGGGGGCCGGTCCCCGATGTCTCTGCTCCGATCGGGGGAACGGGCCGGGCGGCGGGGAACAAGACCGCGGGGCGGGCGACTTGACTGAGGACATGACCTCCTCTTCGTACGATCCCCGCGCCCTGCTCGCCGAGAGCCGGCTCGGCGTCCTCGCCACCCTGAAGTCCGACGGGCGGCCGCAGTTGTCGCCCGTGATGCCGTACTACGACCCGGCGGCCGAGATCCTGTACGTGTCCGTGACCGAGGGCCGCGCCAAGACGGCGAACCTGCGCCGCGATCCGCGCGCCGCCCTGGAGGTGACCGCCCCGGACGGCCGGTCGTGGGCCACCGCCGAGGGCACGGCCACCCTGATCGGGCCGGGCACGGATCCGGACGGGCCCGAGGTCGACGCGCTCGTGGAGTACTACCGGCTCGCGGCCGGGGAACACCCCGACTGGGCCGAGTACCGGTCGGCGATGGTGTCCGACCGGCGGGTGCTCCTGCGCATGCCGGTGGACCGGGTGTACGGGCAGAGCATCGGCTGACCTCCCGCGGTCCGGACCCGGCCGGCGCCGGGGTGGGCGCGGGGTGAGCGCCGGGCCCTCGGGCCCGGCCGGTTACCCTGGCGCCGGAACGAGGAGGGGCGCATGGCACGGATGCCGTCGGCCGAGCGGCGCCGGCAGCTGGTGGACGCCGCGATCCGGGTGATGACCAGGGACGGGGTGGCGCGCGCCACGACCCGGTCGATCTGCGCCGAGGCCGGGGTGTCCCTGAGCGTCTTCCACTACTGCTTCGACTCCAAGCAGGAACTGCTCCAGGCGGCGATCGAGTCGATCATCGGCGCCTACACGGCCCGGGTCCGGTCCGCCGTCGAGCCGAGGGCCACACTGCGCGCGACGGTGCGGGCCGCGCTCGGGACGTACTGGGAGCACGTCACGGCCCATCCGGCGCAGCACATGCTGACGTACGAACTCACCCAGTACGCGTTGCGCGAGCCGGGGTTCGAGCATCTGGCGCGGACGCAGTACGAGCAGTACGTGGCGTCCGCGACCGTCCTGATGGAGCAGGTATGCGCGGTCCGCGGGGTGACGCCGCGGGTCCCGGCGGATCAGGCGGCGCGAGTGCTGGCGGCGACCATCGACGGGGTGACGCTGCAGTTTCTCGTCCTCGGTGACGAGGAGGCCGCCGAAGCGCTCCTGGAATCCACCGCCGATCAGTTGGTCGCCCTCGTCGAAGGCTGACGCGAGGCCCGATCGAGGGCCCGATCACCGGCCGACCCGCGCTGACCTCGGACGGAGCCGCGCACCGCGTCCGTACCGCCGTCACACCTCCCTCGCACCACGGCCGCACCACCGCCGCGCAACCTCACCTTCCCCGTCCCGTCCCCTGACGTTTCGTCAATAGGTCATTTGACCCGGACTATTGACTCACTCCGCGATCCTCGCGATCCTCGGCCCGAGCCGCTGTTACCCAGGGAAACCTCACACACCGCTCACCGCCCGGCATCCCCCATGACCGAAGGCATCGCTGACATGAATCGATCACCACGACGCGGGCCGGGAGGCCGGTTCGCCCTCGTGACCCTGCTCCTCGCGCTGGCCACCCTCGTCTTCGGCGCCGGGCCGGTGCCCGCCGCCGACGCGGGCTCCTGGTGGGAACCCACCGCCCGGCCGGCCCCCGACTCGCGAATCAGCGCCACCGGCGCCCCGTTCAAGGGCACCGATCCTCAAGGCAAGGTGCGCGGCTTCGTCGACGCGCACAACCACCTGATGTCCAACGAGGGCTTCGGCGGCCGCATGATCTGTGGCCAGACCTTCTCCCCGGCGGGTGTCGCCGACGCGCTCAAGGACTGCCCGGAGCACTACCCCGACGGCGCCGGCGCCATCTTCGAGCATCTGACCGGCGGCGACGACGGCAAGCACGACCCGGTCGGCTGGCCCACCTTCAAGGACTGGCCCGCCAACAACTCGCTGAGCCACCAGCAGAATTACTACGCGTGGGTCGAGCGGGCCTGGCGCGGCGGACAGCGGGTCCTGGTCAACGACCTGGTCACCAACGGCCTGATCTGCTCACTCCTGCCCCGCGACCGCGGCTGCGACGAGATGGACGCCATCCGCCTCGAAGCCCGCAAGTCCTACGAACTCCAGGCCTACATCGACCAGATGTACGGCGGCCCGGGCAAGGGCTGGTTCCGGATCGTCACCGACTCGGCGCAGGCCCGCTCCGTCATCGAGCAGGGCAAGCTCGCGGTGGTGCTGGGCGTGGAGACCTCCGAACCGTTCGGCTGCAAGCAGATCCTCGATGTCGCCCAGTGCTCGCAGGCCGACATCGACAAGGGTCTCGACGAGCTGTACGGGATGGGCGTGCGCAGCATGTTCCTGTGCCACAAGTTCGACAACGCGCTGTGCGGCGTCCGGTTCGACAGCGGCACCACCGGAGTCGCCGTCAACATCGGGCAGTTCCTGTCCACGGGCACCTTCTGGACCACCGAGAAGTGCCCGGGCGCGCAAGCCGACAACCCGATCGGCCTGGTCGCGCCGCCCGCGATGGCGGAGAAGCTGCCGCCGGGCGTGACCGTGCCGAAGTACGCCTCCGACGCCCGCTGCAACACCCGCGGACTGACCCGGCTCGGCGAGTACGCCCTCAAGGGCATGATGCAACGCGGCATGATGCTGGAGCTCGACCACATGAGCGTGAAGGCGGCCGGCCGGGCGCTCGACATCGTGGAGGCCGAGGAGTACCCGGGCGTCATCTCCAGCCACAGCTGGATGGACCTGGAATGGTCCGAGCGGGTCTACCGGCTCGGCGGCTTCATCGCCCCGTACATGCACAGCGCCGAGGGCTTCGTCGGCGAGGCCGCGCAGAACGCCGCGCTGCGCAAGAAGTACGGCGTCGGGCTCGGCTACGGCACGGACATGAACGGGGTCGGCGGCTGGCCGGGTCCGGTCGGCCCGGGCGCCCCGAACGCCGTGAAGTACCCCTTCCGCAGCTTCGACGGCGGCACGGTCCTCGACCGCCAGGTCACCGGCGAGCGGACCTGGGACCTCAACACCGACGGCGCCGCGCACAACGGTCTCGTGCCGGACTGGGTGGAGCAGATCCGGCTCACGCCGGGCGGACCAGACGTCGTGAACGACCTGTCGCGGGGCGCCGAGACGTATCTGACGACCTGGAAGGCGACCGAGAAGCACGAGACAGGCGTCAACCTGGCGGCCGGACGGCCGGCCTCGGCGTCCACCACCCAGTGGTGGAACCCGTTCGTGAACTACTCCCCCGGGCTCGCCGTGGACGGCGACAGCGGGACGCGGTGGGCGAGCGAGTGGACCGACGACCAGTGGTGGCAGGTGGACCTGGGCGAGTCGCGCCGGGTCGGCCGGGTGACCCTCGACTGGGAGGACGCGTACGCCCTCGGCTACCGGATCGAGCTGTCGGACGACGGCAGCACCTGGCGGACCGCGTGGTCCACGGACGCCGGGGACGGCGGCATCGACACGGCGACCTTCCCCTCGCAGTCGGCCCGGTTCGTACGGGTGCACGGGGTGAAGCGGGCGACCGGCTGGGGCTATTCGCTCTTCGATGTCACGGTGGCCCGGTCCTGACCGGCCCCTGAGCCCGGCCTCCGCATCCGGAGACAGCACCGGGAACCGGCCCCGGCGAAGCCACGACGGCTCCGCCGGGGCCTTCCCCCGCGCGGGCCGCCGCGCGCGGGTGCGAAGTCCCGGCTGGGGGACCTCTATCCGAGCGTGAGCACCGCTTTGCCGTGGAGCTTGTGGGCGAGCAGGGCGTCGATCGCCTCCGCCGCGGCGTCCCAGCCGCCGCGCCAGGTGATGCCCGGGTCGAGGTCACCGGCGGCGACCTGGTGGGCCAGCCAGGTCAGATCGCGGTCCAGGCCGGTGCAGGCGAGCAGGAAGAACGTCACGATCGACCGGTCGTGCCTGCCCTGATCGCCGAAGAAGACTCCGAACGGGAAGTCCTCCCCCTTCTCGGTGGCGTGGCCGACCGAGACGAGGGTGCCGCGCTCGTTCAGGGTCTGGTACGCCTCGACGAGCAGCGGACCGCCGACCATGTCGACCACGCCGTCCATCGGGCGCGTGGCCTCCTTCGGCGTACGGATCACCTCGTTGGCGCCCAGCCCGCGCAGCAGTTCGCCGTTGGCGCCCGGGTCGCCGGTGACGGCCACGACACGGGCGCCCGCCGCGCGGGCGAGTTGGACGGTGTACCGGCCGACGCCTCCGGTGGCTCCCGTGACGAGGACATCGCGCCCCAGGAGCGGGCCGACGCGGTGCAGGGCGCGCAGGGCGCTCGTCGCGGCGACCGGAATCGTCGCCAGCCCGGCCGGATCGGCTCCCTCGGGCGCTCTACCGATCAACGCCGTGTCGACCGCGCGCAGTTCGGCCCAGGCGCCCTCGGGCATGAGGGTCACGACCGGCGTGCCGACGGCCGGCCCGGAGCCGTCGACGGCGGCCTGTTCCACAACACCGGCGGCGTCCCAGCCCAGGACCGCCCCCTCGGACGCTCCCTTGAGACCGAAGACGACCTCTCCGTGGTTGAGCGAGGTCGCCGTAACCCGGATCAGGGCCTGATGAGGCGCGGGAACCGGGTCGGGGACGGTGCCGAGACGCAGGCCGGCGGGGGCCGAGCGATCGACGAGCAGTGCGCGCATGGGAATCCTCCTGAAGAGAAAGTGCCACCGAGTGGCGTAAGCCTACAAGGGGCGTTCGCTGCTCGGCTACACTGCCCGTGATGACGTCCAAGCCCTCCGCCGCCGCCCCGCCCACAGTCGCCCGACTGCCCCTGCGTGAACGCAAGAAGCTCCGCACCCGGCAGGCGCTGATCGACACCGCGCTGAAGCTGTTCGGCGAACGCGGCTTCGACGCGGTGACGTTGAACGAGCTCTGCGATGTGGTCGAGGTCTCCAAACGGACCTTCTTCCGCACCTTCGACAGCAAGGAAGACGTCGCGCTGGCGCCGACCCAGGACCTGTGGACGGCCTTTCTCGACGTACTGGAGGACTGCCCGGCGGACGGGCACACGCTCATCGCGCTGTTCGAGGACAGCCTTGCCGGGGCCATCGACCGGATGGATGCCGACGGCTGGACCGAACGCGCCCTGGCGAGCCGCCGGTTGGCCGCTCACACGCCGTCCATGGAGGCGCACGGGCTGGCGTTCTGCGACCGCACGACCCATGCCGCGCTCGCCGTGGTCGAGCGACGGTTCGACCTCCCCGGGACCGGCGAGGTGCACGCCCGTCTGGCGCTCGACATGCTGGTCGCGGCGTTCCACCGAGCACTCGCCGCATGGGTGGCACAGCCTGCCGGGCACACCCGGGCGGACCTCGCCCACCGGCTCCACGCGACCTGCGCGGAGCTGCCCGGCGCGCTGACGCTGAAGGCCGAGGGTCGCGCGTAAGGCCCGAGGTCTCCCGGGAGAGCACAAGGAACTCCACTCGCCGGGAACCCGGACGGGCGCGGTCACCTCACAGCGAGCGGCACACCTCGCGTATCGCCTGGCCATGGGCCGATGAAGAGGGTCCTGACGTCGTCACGAGAGCCCCTGGACGGGTGGCGCGTTCCAGGGGCTTTCGCATGGTCCGGAGAGGTTCAGCCGGCGACCGGGCCGGTCCAGTCGGCGGGGACGCGGGCGAGGCGGACCCGCTGGGGGTGGTCGCCGACGTCCACGGAGGCCACGCGCCGGCCGGTGGCGAAGTCGATCGCGGTCACCCGGTCGGCGCCACTCTCGGAGATCACGCAGGCCGTGCCGTCACCGCTCACGGTCGCCCAGTACGGCTTGTTCGCCGGGACCAGCGGGCCCTCCTGGAGGGTGGCGCGGTCGACGATGGTCGCGTAGTCGTCCATGGTGCCCGCGACGCACAGCTTGGCGCCGTCGGGGCTGATCGACAGTCCGTGGTGGCGCGAGTCGTTGACCCAGGTGGTGCGGTCCGGGTCGGTCGCCGGATCGCCGGGGAGGGTCTTGAGCCGGGTGATCTTGTCACTGGCGAGGTCGTACTCCAGGAAGCCGTTGAGGAAGGAGACCTGGAAGTAGAGCTTCTTCTCGTCGGGGGTGAAGACGAGCGGCCGCACGGCGTCGGAGAGATCTCCGCGGCCGAAGGCGTCGAGGCGGTCGCGCATGTCGATGACACGGACGGTACGGAAGGTGCGCGCGTCGACCACGGTGATCTTCCGGTCGCCCTTGGTCCAGTCGAGCCAGGGGGCGTCGAGGGCGGTGGTGACCTCGCCGATCGACATGTTCCACAGCAGGCCGTCGGCGGTGAAGACGTTCTCGTGGGGCTTGTCGCCGGTGGCGAAGGAGCCGACCTGGCGGCCGGTGACGATGTCGAGGACGTGCACCGTGTTCGCGGTGGAGGCGGAGACGGCGACCCGGGCGCCGTCGGGCGACACGGCCATGTGGTCGGCACGGTAACCGGCCACGGGAAAGCGCCAGTTGATCCGGCCGGTGCGCAGGTCGAGGGAGACGACATCGGCGAAGCTGGGGCGGGAGACGACCATCGAGGAGCCGTCGGGGGTGGCGTACATGTCGTCGACGAACTGGTCGTGCCCCTCCCCCGGGCCGCTGCGCACGCCGAGGAAGAAGGCCAGTTTCACCGGATCGAGGTAGATCTCGCGCAGCCGCTCCTCGCGGTCGGGGATCACGTTGACACGCGCGATGCGGCGGAAGCCGCCGCGGGACTCGATGACGTCGGCGGTGCCGTCCCAGTTGTTGCCGACGAACATGGCCTCGCGCAGCCCGCCGGCGGCCGTGGCCGCCCCGGTCGCGGCGGCCGGAGCCGGTGCGGCGGCGGCTCCGGTGCCGCCGACGGCGGTGAGGAGGCAGAGCCCGGCGGCCAATGGGACGGTGAGCCTGCCCGGGAGGCGGCGCGGCCTGCGGCGGGGCGGACGGGGAGAGGGCATGGGGTTCCTTCTTCCGGCGGCGGACGAGGACTTACCCGAGGTAACCATGCACCTGTCACACCGACAACCCCCCGTCCCGGATGTCATGAGCGAGCGCGTTCCACCCCCCGTACGGCTGAATCGCCGCGCCCGGCCCTCGCTCCCCGCCCGACGGTCAACACCGTTGTTCACCTGATGTTCTGATGCCCTGTGAGGGAGGACGGCACTGTTCGATCATGCGGGGCCACCGGATGCTCTACAGTCACGTAGAAGTACCTGCTGGAAGCATCTGCTTGTGACGAAGGAGTGGACGCCACGATGGTGTTCAAGAGGCTGCTCGGCTCGCTCGGCGTCGGCGGTCCCGCCGTGGACACGGTCCTCGATCCCGGCGCGGTGACGCCCGGTGGCCAGATCGGTGGCCAGGTCCTGCTGCGCGGCGGGGGCGCGGAGTTCACGATCGAGCACATCACCCTGGAACTGATCGCCCGGGTGGAGTCCGAGCACGCCGAGGGCGAGTCGGAGGGCGTCGTCGTCTTCCACCGGCATGTCGTCGGGGGTCACTTCCGGCTCGGCGCGGAGGAGGAGCGGTCGGTGCCGTTCTCCTTCCCACTGCCCTGGGAGACGCCGATCACCGAACTGCACGGACAGAGCCTCGGTCTCACGCTGGGCGTGCGCACCGAGCTCGGGATCGCGGGGGCCCGCGACAAGGGCGACCTGGATCCGCTCACGGTCCGCCCGCTGCCGGCCCAGGAGGCGGTCCTGGAGGCGTTCGGGGAGCTCGGGTTCGGGTTCAAGTCCGCCGATCTCGAACTCGGTCACATCGGTGGCAGCGGGCAGCAGCTGCCCTTCTACCAGGAGATCGAGCTGATCCCCTCGCCGCGGTACGCGCACCGCATGAAGGAACTGGAGGTGACGTTCCTGGCCGGGCCGGGCGGCCTCGACGTGGTCCTGGAGGCCGACCGGCGCGGCGGTTTCCTGTCCGACGGCGACGACGCGCTGTCGCTGTTCACGGTGGGCCACCAGGACGCCGGCCGGACCGACTGGGCGACGGAGGTGGACGGCTGGATCGGCCGGCTGCTCGACCGGCACGCCGGGTACGACGCCGTCGCGGCGCACCACGCGTACGAACAGCACCACGGACACGACCCGTATGCCTCCCACCACGGGCACGAGGGTCACGACGGCCACCGGAAGCACGACGGCGGGCACGGTTCGGGTCCCGGCATGGGCACCGCCATCGCCGCCGGAGCGGCCGGTCTCGCGGTGGGCGTGGTCGGCGGCATGGTGGCCGCCGAGGTCGTCGACGAGGTGGGCGACTTCTTCGAGGGTGACGACGAGGACGACGACGCCGGCGAGGAGGACTGACCGTGTTCGGATTGAGTGAGCTCGCGATCCTGCTGATCGTCGTCATCGTCCTGGTCGGCATCCGGAAGCTGCCGGGACTCGCGCGAAGCGCGGGCACCTCGCTGCGGATCCTCAAGAGCGAGGCCCGCGCGATGAAGCGGGACGGCGCGGAGGCGGAACCCCGCGCCGTCTACGAGGTCAAGCCGACGCCCCCGGAGTCCGGGCCGGACCGCCCGCTCTGACGAGCGGGCCGAACCGTCCGGCGAGTGCCGGCGCGAGGGCCCGGACCACCAGGCCGAGCGCCAGCGCGACCAGGGCGCCGACGGCGAGTCCGACGGCCACGTCGTGCGGGTAGTGGGCACCCACCCACACCCGCGAGGCGGCCATCGCGAGCGCGCAGACGCTCGCGACCACGCCGAGCCGGACGGAGACGAACCACAGCGCGATCGCCGCGGCGGCGGCGATCGTGGCGTGGTTGCTGGGGAAGGACCAGTCGTCGGGCGCGGGGCACGCCTCCAGGGTGGCGACGTGCAGCGAGTGGCACGGCCGCAGTTCCCGCACGGCCGACTTCACCACGGTGCTCACCACGAACGCCAGAACGGTGAGCACCGGCGCGGCCAGCGCCCGTACGGCCCGCTCGCGGTCGCCCCGCGCGCGGGCGCTCCACCAGCCGTAGAGCATCAACACGGCGAAGATCGCGAGCCCGTACGAGGAGTAGAGGCTGACGGCGTGGTCGAGCCACCCCGGCGCGTCCTGCGCCGTGTGCACCACGTCGAGATAGGCGGGGCCGTCGATGCCGGCCCCGTCGTAGCCGGTCGCCTCCGCCGGGGAGCCGGCGGGGGGAGCGGCGGCGGGAACGGCCGCGGAGGACAGAGTGTGCGGAAGGTTCATCGGTTCCAGCGGTTCGTCGGGGTCGTCGGGGTCGTCGGGGTCGTCAAGGCCACGGGGGACGTCGAGGCCGTCACGGTCAGGGGCGGACTTCCTCGCCGGCCCGCCGTGACCGGCGGGCGCGGCGCACTTCCAGGGCCACGGGGACCAGCGAGAGCGCGACCACGGCGGCGATGACGGGCAGCAGATAGCGGTCGACGTTCGGCACGGACGCGCCCAGCGCGTACCCGGCGAGGGTCACGCCGACGCTCCAGAGCAGACCGCCGAGCACCTGCCACAGGGTGAAGGCGCGGGCCGGTACGCCGAGGACGCCGGCGAGCGGGTTGAGGACGGTGCGCACGAGGGGCAGGAAGCGGGCGAGGACGATCGCCTTCGCGTAGCCGTACCGATGAAGGATCTCGCCGGCCCGCGCGGTGCCCTCGGCGATCTTCCGGGATCTCGTGCGCGCCAGGAACGCCGGTCCGGCACGGCGGCCGAGGAGGTAGCCGGTCTGGGCGCCGGCCAGCGCGCCCGTCGCCGCGGCGAGCAGCACCCAGGGCAGCGACAGGTGTCCGGGCGCGCTCGCGGACCCGGCGCACAGCAGCCCGGCGGTGAAGAGCAGCGAGTCCCCCGGCAGGAAGAAGCCGACGAGGAGTCCGGTCTCGGCGAACAGGACGACCGCGATGCCCAGCGTGCCGAACGTGGCGAGCAGGGAGTGCGCGTCCAGCACGTTCACCGCCAGGGGCGTGAGCGGGGGCGCGGCGGCGGGCGGCAGGAGCATCGGCTCGGCCCTTCGGTTCGTCGGGGCGCTGGAGCGGTGCGCCCAGGGCCGGGGCAGGACAAGGTGGCGACCACGTATCCTGTGTCTACAGAACAGTAGTCGGTCTACTTCACTGTAGACGAAAACGCGGAGACGAAGGTTCCCATGGCGGACACGGACAACGAGCGGCGCCCCTCCGGCGAGCTGGAGGCCAGCGTGCTCGCCGCGCTGTGGGCCGCCGGCGCCCCGCAGACGGCGGCCCAGATCCGGACCTCGATACCCCAGCCGCTCGCCCGCACCACGGTGGCGACGCTGCTGGCCCGGCTGTACGAGAAGGGCGCCATCGACCGGAGCCCGGCCGGGCGCGGTTTCGCGTACCACCCGGTCGAGGACGCGCACGGGCTCACCGCCCGCCGGATGCACCGCGAGCTCGACCAGGACGCCGACCGCGGCCTGGTCCTGGCGCGCTTCGTCGAGGGCCTGAACTCACAGGACGAGGCCGAGCTGCGGCGCCTGCTGGAGGACGACACCCTGTGACCGTGTCGGCGCTGCTGCCCCCGGCGCCCCTTCCCTTCCTCCTGCTCCCGCTGATCCTGCCGTGGGGGCTGCCGCCGCTCGCGCGGCGGGTGGCGGATCGGATCCGGCCCGACATCGCCCTGTGGACGGTCACCGCGGCGGCCGCGGTCCTCGCCCTCGGGGTACTGGCCTGCCTGGGCGCCCTGCTGCTGCCGCCGGCCCTCGCCGTCCCCCCGCTCGCGCAGCTCGCCGAACTCGTCCGCCCCCTGAACGCCGGACCGCGCGCCCTGGTCCTCGGCGCCGCCGCACCGGCCGCCGGAGCCCTCGCGGTCACCGCGGCCGTCGCCGTACGGCGCGCGATCGCGGAGGCCCGCCGGTTCCGCGCCGCGCACGAGGACGTGGCCGGACTGCCGCACGCCGGCGGCCTGTGCGTCGTCGACGACCCGCGCGCCGAGGCGTACGCGCTGCCCGGCGCCCGCCGCCGGGCGGACCGGATCGTGGTGACGACCGGGATGCTGCGCGCGCTGAGCGCGCCGGAGCGCGAGGCGCTGCTCGCGCACGAGCGGGCGCACCTGAGCGGCCGCCACCACCTCTTCCTGGCCACCGGCCGGCTCGCCGGCTGGTGCCATCCGGCGCTCACCGGGGTGGTGCGGCAGGTGTCGTACGCGGCGGAGCGCACCGCCGACGAGGCGGCGGCCCGGGCGGCCGGGGACCGCGGCCTGACCGCGCGGGCCGTGGGCCGGGCCGCGCTCGCCACCACCCAGGAGCGCGCGGACCGCCCCTCGTTCGCGCCGGGCGCCGTCGGCGGGCCCGTACCGGCCCGGGTGAAGGCCCTGCTGGGCCGCGCCCCGACCCGCCGGATGGCACCCGCACTGCTCGCCATGGCCCTGCTGTGCGGGATCTCCGGCGGCTCCGCGACCGCCGGCCTGACCTTGCTGCACCGGGACGTCGAGGTGGCCCAAGGGGACATCGCGGACCTCTGAGCCTCGCCGGGCGCCCCACCCGACGCCACCCCGGTAGCCCTCCTGGACGTGACACCGCGCCGCGGGCCGGCTTCCGCCTCCGCGCCGGCCGTCGCCGAGCGTGACACTTCCGACACCCGACGACTCGAACGTGTACGAATTGCCCGGATTGCGGCCACTATCCCGCTGAATTTGCCGATTCGTTGCCTGGGTAAAGTAATTGCCAAGACGCCCGTGCCGCGGGACGTCTCCTTCTGCCTGCCCCCCCAGGAGATCAGCCATGCCCGCAACGCGCATGAGCCGCACGCCTCTGCCCGGAATCGGTGTCCGCTACGACCTGACCACGCGTGAGGACCGCCACCTCTCGGTCGTCGCGGGCCGGGACGGCACCCGGGTCCTCAACACGTACAGCCGTGACGATCCCGACGAATGCTCCTTGTCCGTACGTCTGACCCCGAACGAGTCGGAGGCGCTCATCGACGCGCTGATGCCCTCGCACCACAGCCCCAGCCTGCTCTCCACCACAGACCTCGGCCTGGTCGCCGAACGCATCGAGCTCGGCGCTTCCGCCCTCTGGAACGGCCGCCTCCTCGGGGACACCCGGATGCGGACCGAGACCGGTGTGTCGATCGTGGCCGTCCTGCGCCGCGCCGACGCCATCCCCTCCCCCGGCCCGGACTTCCGGCTCGCCGGCGGAGACACCCTCATCGTCATCGGCACCCGCGAAGGGGTCGACGCCGCCGCCTTGATACTCGAAAGGGAGTGATCCATGCACTCGTCCGCCGTCTTCCTCATCGAGTTCGGTGCCATCATCCTCGGCCTCGGCCTGCTCGGCCGGCTCGCCGGCCGGCTGAAGTTCTCCCCCATCCCGCTCTATCTGCTCGCCGGTCTCGCCTTCGGTGAGGGCGGGCTGCTGCCGCTCGGCGCGAGCGAGGAGTTCGTGGCCATCGGCGCCGAGATCGGCGTCATCCTGCTGCTCCTGATGCTGGGTCTGGAGTACACGGCCTCCGACCTGGTCGGCAATCTCAAGACCCAGTACCCCGCCGGTCTCGTCGACGGTGCCCTCAACGCCCTGCCCGGCGCGGCGATGGCGCTGCTGCTCGGCTGGGGACCGGTCGCGGCCGTCGTCCTCGCCGGCGTCACCTGGATCTCCTCCTCCGGCGTCATCGCCAAGGTCCTCGGCGACCTCGGCCGGCTCGGCAACCGCGAGACGCCGGTGGTGCTGAGCATCCTGGTCCTCGAGGACCTGGCCATGGCGGTCTACCTCCCGATCATCACCGCCCTGCTGGCCGGCGCCGGTCTCGCCGCGGGCAGCCTCACGCTCGCCATCGCGCTGGGCGTCGCGGGCCTGGTGCTCTTCCTCGCCGTCCGCTACGGCCGGCTGATATCCCGTTTCGTCTCCAGCGACGACCCGGAGAAGCTGCTCCTCGTGGTGCTCGGCCTGACCCTGCTCGTCGCGGGTGTCGCCCAGCAGCTCCAGGTGTCGGCCGCCGTCGGCGCGTTCCTGGTCGGCATCGCCCTGTCCGGCGAGGCCGCGGAGGGCGCCCACAACCTGCTCAGCCCCCTGCGGGACCTGTTCGCGGCCGTCTTCTTCGTCTTCTTCGGCCTGCACACCGACCCGTCCAGCATCCCGCCGGTGCTGCTCCCGGCCCTCGCGCTCGCCGTGGTCACGGCCGGTACGAAGATCGCGACGGGCTACTGGGCGGCGCGACGTGCCGGTATCTCGGTCAAGGGACGCTGGCGCGCGGGCGGCACCCTGGTGGCGCGCGGAGAGTTCTCCATCGTCATCGCCGGCCTCGCCGTCAGCGCGGGCATCGAGCCCTCCCTGGGCCCGCTCGCCACGGCGTACGTGCTCCTGCTCGTCATCATCGGTCCGCTGACCGCCCGTTACACCGAGCCCGTCGCCTCGCTGCTGACGCGCCGGTTCCGGCCGGCCGCCGCCGCCTCGGCGACGGGTGCGGCCACGGGCGCGGATGCCGGCGCGGCCGTGGGTACGCCGGGTCCGCGGGAGTCCTTCGAGGACCAGCCCACCCCGGTGGGCGACGCCACGAGCCGCCACTCCTGACGGATCCGCGGCGCGCGGGACACCCGCGCGGCGGTACGCACAGCGCCTTCCGGGCGCGGTCAGGGCCCTCACAGGGCCCGCCGGCCGCGCCCGTTCGCCGTTCCCGCCCTGAACCCCGGCCCCGGGCCCGGCCCCCGGGTCAGAGGGTGCGGAACACCGAGACGACCTTGCCGAGGATCACCGCGTCGTCGCCGGGGATCGGCTCGTAGCGGGGGTTCTCCGGCATCAGCCACGCGTGCGGGCCCCGGTGCGCGAGGCGCTTCACGGTGGCCTCGCCGTCCAGCATCGCCGCCACGATGTCGCCGTCGTCCGCCGTCTCCTGGGCGCGGACGATCACCACGTCGCCGTCCTCGATCTGCGCGCCGCGCATCGAGTCGCCCACGACGGTCACCGCGAACAGCCGCCCGGAGCCGACGACCTGTGCGGGCAGCACCAGGGTGTCCTCCACCAGCTCCTCGGCGGTGATGGGCACACCGGCCGCGATCCGGCCGACCAGCGGCACGGACACGGCCTGACGCGCCGCCCGGTCCGCATCCGGCCCGCCGGCTCCGGCCCGGGCCGCGCCCAGCGGCACGGCCCCCGGCCGGGTTCCGCTCCCGGCCTCGGCCCCGGCGACCACGTACGCGCGCGGACGCTGCGGGTCCTGCCGCAGGAAGCCCTTCTTCTCCAGCGCCCGGATCTGGTGCGAGACGCTGGAGGTGCTGAGCAGCCCGGCGGCGGCCGCGATCTCCCGCATCGAGGGCGGGAAGCCGTGGTCCCGGGTGTGGGAACGGATGATGTCGAGGATCTGCTGCTGTCTCTGGGTCAGCCCGGCACCGTTGGTCCGGCTGCCCGGCGGCCGGCCGGCACGGTTTCTGCTCATGGTCGGCCTCCATTCGTCCGCCTGCTCCGACAGGGCACACTAACCCGCCGCGACGGCTCCGGAGCAGGTCGGGTGCGTACGACCGCTCCCGAATGGCCCGAATCCCCCCGTACAGGCCCTATCTGAGCGGCCCCCGCTCGTCGACCAGGACAGTCGGTTCGGAGAGGAAGACGTCCTGGTCGCGGGCCCCGTACGCGATGTTGAAGGTGTCGAGCCAGTACAGCCAGTCGCGCAGGCCCACGAGACTGGAGAACCGGTAGTTCAGCTGCCAGCGGACCCACTGTCCCGGGAGCAGCCGTACGGCCGGGGGTCTGCGGGGCCGCGGCGGCACCCCGCACAGCGGCTCCACGCGCGCGAGCACCCGGAGCCGGTCGCCCTCGTCCCGCAGCCCGACCCCGACCTCGTCGAGGTCCTTCGTCCCCGCACGCGGCGCGAACCCGTCCCGCTCGGACATCTCGACGTAGTGGGCCACCCGCGAAGCCCCGGACAGGGTCCCGGGCAGGGTGAAACCGGCCGGCACCGCGTTCCTGCGCGCGGCCGCCGCTCCGCCCCGGGACTCCTTCGTCCAGAACGTCCTGACCCACTGCACGGTGATCTCCATGCCACCTCCCCCATCACCGCGCAAGCCTACGAGCGTCCCTCTCCCGGGCACATCAGGGATTTCCCCCCTTCTGTCCCGTACGGGTACGTCCGGCCCCGCTGCCTGCGCTTGCCCCGCCGGTCACTCGAAGCGGGCCGGGTCCCCCGCTCCGCGCCGGACGATCTCCGCCTCGCCGCTGGAGAAGTCGACGACGGTCGTCGGCTCGGTGCCGCAGTCGCCGGAGTCCACGACGGCGTCGAGGACGTGGTCGAGCCGCTCCTTGATCTCCCAGCCCTGCGTCATCGGCTCGTCCTCGTCGGGCAGCAGCAGGGTGCTGGACACGAGCGGTTCGCCGAGCGCGGCGAGCAGCGCCAGGGTCACGGTGTGGTCGGGGATCCGGACGCCGACGGTCTTCTTCTTCGGGTGCTGGAGGCGGCGCGGCACCTCGCGGGTCGCCGGGAGGATGAAGGTGTAGCTGCCGGGGGTGGCGGCCTTCACCGCGCGGAAGACGTCGTTGTCGACGCGTACGTACTGGCCCAGCTGGGCGAAGTTCTCGCAGACCAGGGTGAAGTGGTGACGGTCGTCGAGGCGCCGGATGGTGCGGATCCGTTCCAGTGCCTCGTGGTTGCCGATCTGACAGCCGAGCGCGAAGCAGGAGTCGGTGGGGTACGCGATGAGGGCGCCGGCGCGGAGGCTGTCGACCACGGTGCCGATGGTGCGGGGCTGCGGGGAGATCGGGTGCACGTCGAAGTACTTGGCCATCTTCCGACCCTACGGGATGGCACCCGCCGGACCGCGGCGCACCTGGCCCGTGCCGCTCCCGTGCCCTCCCCTGCCGCAGTGTGCCGCTCCTGTGCCGTGCTCAGGCCGTGTCAGGCCGGTCAGGCCGCAGTCGGGTCGTCGCCGGCCGCGCCCGGCGAGACGGCGATGGTGCGGCGTCAGGGGACGGCGCGCGCCCGGAGCATGGGGATCCTGTCGTGGGGCTTCCTGGCCTCCGTACGGAAGATGAGGATCACCAGCCGGGAGCCGGGCGCGGTCATCGGCTGGGCGGCGCAGATGGTGAAGTACCCCGGCCCGTGCCGCGGGTGCCGGACCGGGCGTTCGTCGCCGTCGGGGTGGACGGCGGCACCGCCGGCCTCCCACAGCGGCCTCAGGTCGGGATCGCGCGCCGCCTCGCAGGCGATGCGGAGCAGCGTCTCGTCGTCGGGCCGTACGGCGAGCGCGGCCCGCAGTTGCGGCAGGACGGCGGGCGCCCAGGCGGTGTCCCAGTCCAGCAGTGTCTCCCGCCCGTCCGGGTCGAGGAGGATCCACCGCATCATGTTCCCCGGGATCCGGCGGCCGGCGAAAAAGGCGGCCAGGGGCTCGTTGAAGGCGAGCAGGTTCCAGGACGCGTCGGTCAGGTACGCCATGTGCGCGATGCCGTCGACCACCTCCTGCCACACCCCGGGGACCTCCAGGCCGGACACCGTGCTGAGCGGGGCGGGCGGGTCGCCGATGCCGGCGTACCGGCACAGGCTGGTCCACTCCTGCTCGTTGAGCCGGAACAGACGGGCGACCTGACGGAGGTAGTCGACCGGCGGGTGGGGGTAGCGGCCGGTCTCCAGCCTCCCGTACGTGTGCAGCGCCCGCGCCGTCAGCTCGTCGACCTGCTGCTGGGACAGGCCCTGGGCGCGGCGGCCCTGCCCGGTCGGGCGGGCGAGCCCGTACTGCTCGGGCTCGATCAGCGCCCGGCGTTCCATCAGGAGCGCCTTCAGCGCGGGCTTGTTCATGACCATGGTCGTGTCGTCCCCCGTGGAGCGTGTGGACACTGCCCCGAGCCTAAATCCTGACGCTCTTATTCCTCATAAAATCTGCGCGTAGATATCGGGCTGGGCGACGGACAAGCTGGGTGTGTGGACGGCCCGACCAGCCGGAAGGCGCGCCGGGGCGGACACAGTGCAGCACGGCTGGGCCGTGTGCGCACCGGGCGGACGGATCCGTCGCGCCGGGGCGCCGGGCCTTGTCCGTCCTCGTCGGAGTGCCGGCGGGACGCGACCGTACGGCGCCGCGGCGCCGTCAGCGGTCCCGCCCGTGCCGGGACTCCGGGGGCCCGTGACTGCGGCCGGTGCCGACAATCGCCACGATGTCGCGTCCTCGACACCGGCCGTGAGAGCGGTCGACGGCGTACGCCCGTGGCGTCGGTCGGCCGGTTATCGGCCCCGGGCAGTCTCCCTCCACCTCTGCCCGGGGCCGCCAGACATCTCCCGCTGTCCGCCGGACCGGGCCGTCGGCCGGGTGGGGTAGCGTGCCCGGAGCCCGCGCGCGGGCGCCGCACCGCCCACCGCCGACACCCCCGGGAGCCCCGCATGAGCCGACGTTCGGCCGACGAACGCCGCGAGGAGCTGATCGAGGCGGCGATCCGGGTCATGATCCGCGACGGCGTCGGCCGGGCGACGACGCGCGCGGTGGTCGCGGAGGCCGGTCTGCCGCTGGGCGCGTTCCACTACTGCTTCCGCTCCAAGGAGGAACTGCTCCAGAGCGTGATCGAGCGGATCATGGTGCGGGCCTCGGCTCCGGCGGTCGCCGCGGCGGCGGCCGACGGGGCGTCCGCCGACGCGGTCGTACGGACGGCGCTGCACGCCTACTGGGAGCGGATCCGGCAGACCCCGGACGAGCATCTGCTGACGTACGAGCTGACCCAGTACGCGTTGCGGCAGCCCGGCCTCGCGGAGCTCGCGCGCAAGCAGTACGCCCACTACACGGAGGTCACGCGCGAGTCCCTGGAGGCGATGGCCCGGCTCGCCGGGATCGAGTGGACGGTGCCGCTGCCGGTCCTGGCCCGGCACGGGCTCGGGGTCCTCGACGGTCTGACCCTCACCTGGCTGATCGACCGCGACGACACGCTCGCCCGCGCCGCCCTCGACGAGTACGCCTCCTACCTGGTGTCGGTCACCCGGCGGGACGGCGCCCGGGGCGCGCGAGCGGAGTGATCCGCGCCGGTACGATCGGGACCATGCCGCACGGGGCGCCCGCCGACCAGCCAGAACTCGCCAGCGCGAGGCGGGGACGCGGCGACCTCGCGCCCCAGGGAGCGGACCGGCGTACGGACCGGCGTACGGACCGGGGGCAGCGGGTCGTCCTGGTCGCCGCGCGGTCGGCGGTGGCTCTGCACCGGCTGCTCGACGCCCTGCCCGTCTTCGAGGGCGACCCGCGCGTGGTCACCCGTTTCACCCTGGTGCCCGGGTCCCGTTTCGGCACCGAGGCGCTGGCGGCGCTCGACCGCGCGGGCGCGCGCACGGTTCCGTGGGAGGAGGCCCGCCGCGGCACCCACGACCTGGTGCTTGCCGCGAGCCCCAAGGGCGAACTGCGCACGCTGTCCGGGCCGCGCGCCCTGCTGCCGCACGGGGCCGGCTTCAACAAGTCGCTGCGCGAGGAGGGTTCGGCGGCCCTGCCGTCCGGACTCGACCCGCATTTCCTGATGTCCGGTGACGCGCCCTGGGCGGACCTGTACGCGCTGGCGCACGACGCCGACGCCGACCGGCTCACCCGGCACTGCCCGTCCGTCGGGCCGCGCGCCGCCGTGGTCGGCGACCCGACACTGGACCGGCTGCTCGTCTCCGTCCCGCACCGCGAGGCCTACCGTGACGCGCTCGGCACGGGCCCGCGCCGGCTCGTCGTCCTCGTCTCGACCTGGGGGCCGGAGTCGCTGCTCGAACGCCGCCCCGGCCTGCCGGGCGAGTTGCTGGCGCGCCACCCCCACGACACCTACCGGTTCGCCCTGGTGCTGCACCCCAACGCGTACAGCGAGACCGGCACGTTCGACCTGGCCCGGCACCTCGCCCCGGCGCTGTCCGCCGGTCTGCTGCTGCCCGATCCGTACGAGGAGTGGGCCGCGCTGCTCGTCGCGGCGGACGCCGTCGTGACCGACCACGGGTCCACCGCCCTGTACGCGGCGGCGCTCGGGCGGCCCGTCGTCAGCGCGTACGACGGTGACGAGGAGCTGGTGCCGGACAGTCCGATGGCGCGGCTGCTCGCGTCCGTGCCGCGGCTGGCCGGGCCGGACGGCCTGGAGGAGGCGCTGCGGCTCGCGGGGTCCGTCGACACCCGTGCGGCCGCGGGCGCCGCCTTCGCTCCCCGGGGGCGAGGGCGCGCGCTGGAGCGCCTGCGGCGGGAGCTGTACCGGCTCCTGGACCTGACTCCGCCGGCGTACGCCCCGCGGCCCCGGCCCTTCCGCTGCCCCGCGCCGCCGCGCACGGATCTGCCGGAGACCCACGCCGTACGGGCCGAGGTGACGGGCGACCAGGTCGTCCTCGTACGCTTCCCGCCGGAGACGCGCGAGCCGGTGCACCATCTCGCGGCCGAGTACCGGACGGGCGGGGAGCGCGCGCCGCAGAGCGCGGCCGTCGTGTGGCGCCGGGCGTACGCCGGTGGTGACGGGGACGGAGCGCGCGGCGCGTACGGGACGCGGAGTGGCCGCGGGGTGCAGGGGGCCCACGGGGCGCGGGGCGCTTACGGGGCGCGCACGGCGTGGACCGCCGGCGGCTGGACGGCGCACGCGCTGGACGAGTTCCCCGGCTGCCGCACGGCCGCCGCGATCCTGTCGGCGGACCGCTGTCTGCTCCGGCACCACCGGGCGGGGCCACTGCTCGTCCACGTGGAACCGCAGCGGTCGGCCGGCCGGGTGGCGCGCCCCGATCCGGTGGCGGTCGTGTCGGCGGTGCACGCCTGGCTCGGCGCCACCCCGGAGCCGCGGTTGCCCGCCGTACTGTCCTGCGCGATCGGACCGGTGACGGTGCGCGTGCGGGTCGACGCGGCGCGGCCGGCCGACCTCGACGCCTACGAGCTCTGACCGCCGCCCGGCGCGCGCGGTTCCGTGGCTACGCGCCCCGGCCGTCGGCGGGCAGCGCACCGGCTTCCTCGGCCAGTCGCCGCGCGGCCGCGCCGTACTCCTCCGCTTCCGCCGGCCGGCCCGACTCGGCCATGAGCGCGGCCAGTTCCTCCAGGATCCGCTTCTCGTCGGTCCCGGAGCCCCGGCGGCGGGCGGCGGCGAGGGCCTCGGCCATCAGGGGCTCCGCCTCCACCGTGCGGCCGGCGCGGCGCAGCGCGCGGCCGAGTTCGAAACCGGCCCGGGAGCTCAGCCGCTCCCGCCGCTGTTCGCGGGCCGCCGCGTGGGCCTCGCCCAACAGCCGTACGGCGGCCTCGTGGTCGCCGCGGCGCAGGGCGGTCTTGCCGAGCAGGTAGGTCTGCAGCAGGACGCCGTAGCCGTTGCCGATCTCGGCGTGGATCGCGCGCGAGGCCTCGAAGTCGGCGACGGCGGCCGCCCAGTCGCCGGCCTCGGCGGCGAGCAGACCGCGGAACTCCAGGGTGGAGGCCCGCAGTTTGCGCTCCGCGTTCTCCGTGCCGAGGAGTGCGGAGGCGGACAGCGCCCGTTCCAGCTGTTCGGCCGCCTCGTCGTAACGTCCCTGTTCCCACAGGGGGCGGGCGAGCTGGCAGCGCATCCGGATCCGGGCGCCCAGGTGCTCGGACCGGTCGGCGGCGGCCACCCCGGTCCGGAAGGCGTCGATCACGTCCGCGTAGTGGGGGTGGTCGAGGAAGTGGGTCCACAGCGACTCGCACAGCGCCCAGGCGTCCTCGTCGAGTCCCGACGCGAACGCCGTCCGGACGCAGCCGTAGAGCGCCGTCCGGTGCTCGTCGAGCCAGGTCAGTGCCGCCGCCTTGTCGGCGAAGTCCACGTCGGGGCCGGCGGTGGCGGCGTCTTCAGCGTCGTCTGCGGCTGGGGCGGGCGGCTCGGCGAGGGTCATCCGGGGGCCGGCCGCGAGCAGGTCGGCGCGGGCGGCCTGGCGCCGGAACCACCGGATGAGCGCGGTACGGGCGGCCACCGGGTCGCGTGCGTCGTCCGCGTCCTGCCGGGCACGCCGTTCGGCGTGGCCGCGTACCAGGTCGTGCACGCGGAAGCCCTCGTCGCGGCCCTCCAGGAGGCCCGCCGACTCCAGTTCCTCCAGGGCATCGAGGGCGTCGTCCAGGTCCTGGCCGAGGAGGGCGGCGACCGGCTCGGCCTCGATGAGCGGCGCCGGGTACTGGGGCAGCAGCCGGTACAGACGGGCGGCCCGCGGGCCGAGGCCGGCGTAGGACGCGTCCCAGACCGCCTCGACCATGGGGATGCCCTTCGCGCGGAGTTCCCCGGTCAGCTCGACGACCAGCCGGGACAGGCTCTTCCTGCGGTACTTGCGCACCCACTGGCCGGCCACGGTGAGCGCGGCGGGCAGTCCGCCGCAGCCGTGGACCAGTTCGGCGGCGGCGTCCGGCTCGGCGGTGAGCCGGGGGTCGTCGACGATGGCGGCGAGCAGCCGTACGGCGTCGTCGGCGGCCAGCGGCGGCACCGCGATCTCGACCGACGCCGTGCCGTCGAGGTCGTACAGGGGTCCCTGGCTGGTGACGATGACCAGGCTGTGGGGCGACGCCGGGAGCAGCGGCAGGATCTCGCTGCCGTAGCGGGCGTTGTCGACGACGACGATGAGCCGCTTGTCCCTGGTCCGGGTCCACAGCTGACGCGTGCGGGCGGCGAGCGACCGCTCCAGCCACTCGGGACGCACGCCCAAGCCGGTGAGCAGGCCGCCGACGGCGTCGGCCACGTCGACGGCGCCGTCCCGGCGCAGGTCGTCGAGGTCGAGGGAGAGCACCCCGTCCGGGTAGCGGTCGGCGAGACCGCGCGCCACGTGGAAGCCGAGGGCCGTCTTGCCGATGCCGGCGATCCCGGTCAGGACGACGGCGAGCGGTCCGGCCCGGCGGGGGCCCTCGTCGAGGGCGCACCGGATGCCTTCCTGCTCGTCGTGCCGGTTCTCGAAGTGGGCGAGCTCCGGCGGCAGCTGGTGGGGGACCGGGTACTCGGCCGGTGCCCCGGTGTGGATGTGCTGGTGCAGTTCCCCGATGCGGCCGGCCTGGACGACGACGTCCGCCTGCCCGCTCACACTGTTGTGGGTCTCCTCGGCCATGCCCCAACCCTAGGGCCTCGGGGGCGAGGTGACGGTGCGCCGGAACCGGCCGGCCGCGTTCTCGGGGGTCATGGGCGCGCTCGGGCGCGCTCGGATGTTCTCAGGGATCCGTGGGGTTTTCCGGGGTACTCAGTGGTTCCGGGTTCCGTGACGTCGGCCCCGTCCGCTCAGTCGGTGGGGCGCCAGTCGAAGGGGAAGTGCTTGCTCGATCCGCCGCGGTAGCGGTGGGAGAAGTCGAACCCCTCGGCGTGGTCCGCGTCGACGACACCCCAGGTGGCCACCTGGCCCGGCCCGACCTCCGCGCCGGGGGCGTTGACCAGTTGGACCCTGCGGGACGGATCCGCGGTGGGGCCGGTGAGCGCCCTGGCGCCCACGCTCACCTGGTCCCCCACGGAGGCGCGCCAGTACTCCAGGTCCTCGGCGGCCTCGAAGGCGATCGGCGCGTACCGCACCTCGCGTACCTCGCCGATGAGCGAGCCGAAGGTGCCCGGCCAGCCGCCCACGTTGCCGCGGAAGATCTCCTCCAGGGCCTGGCGCTGTTCCGGCGCGCCCTTCGCGTCGATGTAGAACATCACGCTCATGCGGGTGTCGGTGTCCTTCTCCCACATGTTGCCGGCGAACTCGCCCAGCGCCACCACTCCCAGGCCGTCCAGCCGTACGTCCCCGAAGTGCCCTTCGTGGACCTGCCACACGAGGGTGAACAGGCAGGCCCCGTCCGTGGGGGCCTGGGCGAAGGTGCAGGGGCAGGGCATGGAGCAGCTGCAGACGTCGAACCACTCACCGCGAATGTGCCAGTTCGTCTTGTTCATGGCGACGACATCCCCTGTACCCCCTAGGGGTATGCATTTCGCCCTTTCGTTCGATCCTGATCGGCCACTCCCGAGGGTGTCCGGAGCACTCTTCCAAGGCTCCGCTTGTCCGGGAACGCCCTGCCCACCCCATGCGATCACGCCTCCGGACAGGAACGCCCGGCACCGCTGACGCGGTCACGCGAAGAGCTCCGGCACGCTCGCGTTCCGGGGGCGCCCCGAGCGGTCCCACCCTTGCGCGGCGGCGCGCGCGAGGCGGTACGTCGGGATCACGGGCGCGAGCGAGGCCCCGCCCGCGCCATACGAGGCCCGCCGGGCGCTTCGGGCGCGAACCGGCCGAGGGGGACGTACGAGAAGAGGCGTTTCGCGTCCGTCCGGAAGGAGACGCTCCGACACCCTCGGACCACACCGGGACGAGCGGCTCCCGACACGCACAGGGACGGGCGGGAGCCTTGTCGCCGGCCTGCGAGCGGGCGCCGCACGCGGAGACGACACACAGACACGCCCAGTCCGCCGTCGGATCGGGAATCCCGTGCACGTCAACGGCGTCGGGGCCTGCCGCCGGCCCCTGTTCATGTGAAGGGTCATGCGTGCGCGCGATACGGATCGATGGCCCTCGGCCGGGACCCGGCCGGCATCGTGGTCGACGGCGGCGGCACCGGGCCGCGCGCCGGGGAACGCGTCATCGCCATATCGCACCAACCTCGCGCGCCCACCCTCGCGGCCCGTACGCCGGTCGACTCAAGCGGGTTCGTGTGTCTGAGTACGCCTACTCAGGCACACGAAGCGCACGGAATGGAACCGTGGCGGTGCGGACCTCTACGCGCACGCGGCAGGCCGAACCCTGTTGCCGCCGCTCATCACCGGCCTGATCCTTCTCGTCGCCCTCGCGATACTCCGCGGCCTTGGCCGGCACTTCTCCTCCAATCACCGCTGCAAGGGCAGGAACAACGGAGCGGACTACAACACGCCGGGCGACGCGATCGCCTCCCGGCTCGCGCACATCGGCGAGGACCTGTACCGCTGGACCGGAAAGGCGGCAGTCGTGCCCCTTGGCGGCATGTGCGTCTGGGCAGCTGTCGCCTTCACGGTCGGCCGCCGGGGTTGATCCGCCGCCGGGCGGCACTTCCCCGATCACCAATCCAGGCGCGACCCGCCTGCCGCCAGGCATGCACGGAGCGCGGGGAATGGCGAGTCGCCGAGCCTCGACTGCGACAGTGGCAGCGACGGTGACGGTGACGCCGAACCTTCGGGTCCTGCGCACGGGACTCGAAAACACGACGCGAACACCGAACAACACTCTGACACTCACTTTCGAATATGCGATACATATGCCATAAAGCCCCATTCCGGACATTCAGGGGATTATTTGAGCCAGGGGGCAAAAAGATGATTGCCACGCACACCGTTCTCACAGGATCGTTTTCCTGCAAGCCCGAGACGAAACGACGCAATCGTCGCGCCACGAGGTCGTCGAAACACTTGTTCACTGTCGCCACCCGGACGTGGCGAATCAGACCTCCCGGTTCGGCGTGCGATAGAGGAGAACTCGTGATCTCGAAAATGAAGCGGGTCGCACGCTCCATGGCCATGGCGTTCGCCGCAGCCGCCACGATCACCCTGACCATGCCGGCGGGCAACGCCTACGCGATCGACCATGTGGAATGCCGAGGCGGGGAGGACTTCCTGAAGATCTGGTCGCACAGTGGCGGCAGGGAGAGCGTGGACTGCTACGCGAACCGCGGCAGGACCGACTTCGGCGGGTGGTGGGTCGACAAGATCTCCACCGGAAACAACGATCTGATCTACTACGACGCCAACGGTGATTCGGTGAAGATCGAGCGGTGGCACGAAATCACCTTCCCGAACCGGCCCCCGAAGGTCAATTCCATCGAAATCCTGTGACCCGCTGAAGGGAATTTCCCGAGAAGGGATTTCCCGCCACCGAGTCGCCTGCCAAGAACGGCTGCTTTCCCGGGCGCCCCCGCATCGCTTTCCGCGGGTGAATCCCGCCCCACCGGCACACCGATGCCGGCCGCGCGTCCCGGGCGCGGCCGGCATCGGTCGTCGGGCCGCTCTCGTCAGCCCGAACAGGCCTTGGCGATGAAGTAGATGATCACGGCGAGCACGATCAGCCCGCAGCATCCGTCGCCGTCGTCGCCGTCGATCGCGCCTTTGATCCTTCTGCGCTCGTCACGACGGCCCTCCTCATACGCCTGTTGCTTTTCCCAGTCGCCGTAGTAGGTCACGGCATCTCTCCCACCTGGCCACCTCACCCCGTGTGCCGTCGTGTCTCCCGGCACGGCCGCCGGACGCGGTGACGACGTCCCTGACGAACGTGCCGGTCGGCGGAAAGAGACCGCGGTCGGCGGGGCGGGGCCGCTCGCCCGATCGTCCGCCGGCCCACCCCCGTACGCGGGGGTGGGCCCTTTCCCCGTCCGGCACGACGGACTTCGCGCCCCGCTCTTCGAACCTGTCGAACGTATGGCTCGACAAGCCCCCCGTGGCGCGGGCGCGAGTCCGCCGGCCGTGCGCCCACCCGTGCCGCCCCAGGCCGATACAGGGTGGGATCTCCGCAGGCGCCTTCCGTATCAGGGGCCTGCGGGTGTCCGTGTCCGCGTTCCTCCTCGCTTCCGACGGCCCACCCCTCCCCCGGTGGACGAGCGCCGTCCTCGCCATCATGGCGCCTGGCCGGATGTCCGGTCGTTGGCAACGAGCGCGGGTTTTCTTGGCGTTGAGTGCTCCGGCGGCCCCGCACAGGGCCTCACCGAGTGCCCGCGTCCGCACGTCGTCCCGAGTTCGTCCCGGAGGTGATACCGCCCGGATCCGCGGGCTTTCCGAACCACCCACGCGGCGCGGAGAGCGGTCGCCTTCTGTTCTGTGCACGTTCAACTCACGGCCCCTGGGCGGGCGGTGTGCCGCTCCTAGGGTCCTTGGAGGTTTTCGACGGAAGGGCCTCATGGACGCACTCCTCGCGATCCGAGCACGCGGGATCACCAAGTGTTTCGGCGACGTCGTCGCACTCGACGGCATCGATCTGGAGGTGGCGCAGGGGCGGATCCACGGACTCGTCGGGCCCAACGGCGCGGGCAAGACCACCTTGCTCGGGCTTCTGCTGGGCCTCGCGGTCCCCGACGGCGGCCGGCTGGAGATCCTGGGGACGCCGGTCGAACGGGCGCTCGCGACCCCCGACGATGTCGCCGGTTTCGTCGACGGCCCGGGGCTCTACCCCTCGCTCACCGCCCGGCAGAACCTCGCGGCGCTGGCCGCGCTGCGCGGCCGTGACGCGCGGACGGCGGGGATCGACGAGGTGCTCGACGAGGTCGGGCTCACCGAGGTCGCCGACGACCGGACCCGCGGCTTCTCCCTCGGCATGCGTCAGCGGCTCGGGCTGGCCGCCGCCCTGCTCACCAGGCCCCGGCTGCTCGTCCTCGACGAACCGTCCAACGGCCTCGACCCGGCCGGCAAGCAGCATGTGAACGGCGTCCTGACCCGGCTCGCGGCGCAGGGCAGCAGCATCGTGCTGTCGAGCCACCGCATGGACGACCTGGAGGCGTTGTGCTCCGAGGTCACCATCATCGCCACCGGCCGGGTCGTCTTCTCCGGCCCGCTGGGCAAGCTCGCCGCCGACGACCGCGCACTCGACTACCGGCTGCGGACCTCCGATCCGGTGGCCGCGCGCCGGCTGGCGGAGGGCACGGACGGGGTTCGGATCGACGACGGCGCCGGCGCCCGGCCCGACGGCGCGGACACCCTCGTCGTACGCGCCCGGGTGCCCGCCCTCGACGACCTGGTGGAGCGGCTCGTCCGCGCGGGGATCGCCCTGCGCGAGCTCGCCCCCGTGGTGTCGCCCCTCGAAGCCGCGTTCCTCGCCCTCACCGGGCAACCGCGGGAACAGCCGTCGCAGGAGCGGACGCAGGAGGCCGGCCGATGACCGCGACCACCCCCACCCGCACGAACGCCGGCACGGGCACCATGCTCGACACCTCGCGCGAGCCGGGTGTCCACCGCGTCCCGCTCACTCGCGTCTACCGCTTCGAACTGGTGAAGGTCGTCTCGCAGTGGCGGACCCGGCTGCTGCTTCTCGTCTGCTGGATCGTGCCGGGCCTGTTCGTCGCCGCGGTGAGCCAGCAGAGCACGCTGCCCACGGACACCCTGTTCGGCCGCTGGATGCACGCGACGGGGTGGGCCGGACCACTGGTGATGCTCGGCTTCGCGGGCATCTGGGCGCTCCCGCTGCTCACGTCGGTGGTCGCCGGGGACGTCTTCGCGTCCGAGGACCGGCTCGGCACCTGGCGTCATCTGCTGGTGGCGGTTCGCTCGCCCCGGCGGATCTTCGCGGCGAAGGCGCTGGCCAGCCTCACCGTCATCCTGCTCCTGGTGGCGGGGCTGGCCGTGTCCGGCACGGTCGGCGGGCTCGTGACGGTCGGTCACCGGCCGCTGGTCGGCCTCGACGGCCGGCTCCTGACGGCGGGGGACGCGGCCGGCCGGGTCGCGCTGGCCTGGCTCTGCGCCCTGGCCCCCACACTGGCCCTCGCCGCGATCGGCCTGCTCGGGTCGGTCGTCCTCGGGCGGTCCCCGATGGGGCTGCTGCTGCCCGCGCTCGTCGCGCTCGCGACGCAGCTCGCCCAGATGCTGCCGCTGCCCGTCGCGGCGCGCCTCGCGCTGCCCGGGTACGCCTTCACCGCCTGGAACGGGCTGTTCACCGGCCCGGCGCAGACCGGCCCGCTCGTGATCGGCGTCCTGGTCGGCCTGGTGTGGGCCGTGACGGCGACCGCCCTGGCGTATCTCCTCTTCCTGCGGCGCGACTTCACCAGTCTGGCCGACGACGGACCGGGCCGACGTGCCGTCACCGTCGGAGTCCTGCCGCTCGCCGGGCTGCTCGCCGTGACGGTCCTGGCCGTCCAGACGGCGACGGGCGCGACCGGCTCCGGGATCGAGCAGGACAAGGTGCAGCGCTCCGTCGCCGCCGCGTTCGCCCACCTCTACCGCCTGCAGACCGAGCAGCTCAACCGTCCCGACGTCACCGAGGCGCAGCTCAAGACCTCGGCGACATGCGACAAGGGCAGCACCCGGGCCGACCCCGAGGGGCCGGGCAACGACTGGCGCTGCGTCGTCTCCTGGCATCTGCCCGGCGTCGAGGCCGTCGGGACGGCCGTCTACCAGCTCGACGTCACCGCGGACGGACGGTTCGTGGCCGACGGCGACGGACCGAAGGAAGTGAACGGCTACTTCCTGGTGCGGACCCCGGCCGGGGACGCGCCGAACCCGCTCTGGCAGTTCGACGGCACCGTCGAACTGCTTCCCTCACCCCCGAAGGGATGACTTCATGCAGGTGACTCGCCGAAGGCGGGACGAGAAGGACCGTTCCCGGCTTCTCGGTGGCCGTGTCCTCCGCCGGGCCCCGCTGATCACGGCGGGGGTCACGGCGGCCGCCGTCGCCGCCGCGGGCGTGGCCTTCGCCCGGACCGACCAGTTCGGCACCGACCGGGTCGGCCAGACCACGGCGCGGGGCCAGGTCGTCTCCGGCAACCAGTACATCGCCCCGTACGGCGAGCGGCTGGTCGTGAACAACGGCAAGATCATGTCGTCCTCCGTCAGCCCGGACGGCACCCACCTCGCGGCGTCCGTCGCCGACGGCGGGGCGGCGCTGGCCATCATGGACCTGAAGAACTGGAAGGTTCAGCAGGTCGTCGGCAGCGCCGCGGCGTCCACGCCGCGGATCGCCGGCAACGACGTGGGCCAGGAAGGCCCCACGTACTCCCCCGACGGTACGCAGCTGTGGCTGGGCCAGATCGACGGCTACACCCGGTTCACCGTGAAGCCGGACGGGAGTGTCGCCGACCCGGTCGTCGTCAAGATCCCGGCGGACGGACCCCGGCACGCGCTCGTGGGCGAGGCCGTGTTCTCGGCCGACGGCACCACCGTGTACTCCGCGGTCAACGGCCAGAACCGGGTCGTCGCCCTCGACGCGGCGACCGGGACGATCCGGCGCAGCTGGACCGTCGGCAACGCGCCGCGTGACATGGCGGTGGTCGGCGGCAAGCTGTACGTGAGCAACGAGGGCGGCCGCCCGGCGAAGCCCGGCGACACCACGATCAACTCGTACAACACGCAGGTTCCGGCCGACCCGGTGACCGCGGCCACCACGACCGGCACGGTCAGCGTCATCGATCCGGCGAAGCCGGACGCCGCCGTCGGGACGATCCACGTGGGGCTGCACCCCACCGCCCTGTACGCCAAGAAGGGCGCGCTCTTCGTCACGAACACCGCGACCAACGACGTGTCGGTCATCGACACCCGTAAGAACAAGGTCGTGCAGACCATCGCGACCCAGCCGTGGCCGGAGGCGTCGGTCGGCTACGAGCCCAACGCGGTGACGCTCACCGACGACGGCCGGCTCCTGGTGACGCTGGGCCGCGCGAACGCGATCGCCGTCTACCGGTACACGTCCCCGCAGGAGCCGGTCGGCTACGTCGGTCTGCTGCCGACGGACTACTTCCCGGCGGAGATCGCCTCGTCCGGCAAGCAGGTCGTGGTCTCCAACACGCGTGGCGTCGACGCCCGCCGCCCCAACAACCCCAAGGGGCACGGCACTCACGACACGACGTCGAGCCTGCAGCGGTTAACGCTCCCCGGCGACCGCGTGATCAAGTCCGAGACGAAGAAGGTCTTCCAGCAGAACGGCTGGACCAAGGGCTCGGTCAAGCTGGCCCAGGGCAAGGGCGGCGGCAAGGCGAAGGCCGTGCCCGTCCCGGCGCGGATCGGCGACCCGTCGACGATCAAGCACGTCTTCATGATCGTCAAGGAGAACCGGACCTACGACCAGGTCTTCGGCGACATCCCGCAGGGCGACGGCGACCCGTCGCTCGCGGAGTTCGGCGAGAACGTGACGCCCAACCAGCACGCCATGGCCCGGCAGTTCGGGCTGTACGACAACACGTACGACATCGGCACGAACTCGGCCGAGGGCCACAACTGGCTGATGCAGGCCGACAATCCGGAGTACACCGAGTCCTCCGCCGGTGAGTACAAGCGCAGTTACGACACCGAGGACGACGCCCTCGGTCACCAGCGCACCGGCTTCCTGTGGACCGGCGCGCAGGCGGTCGGCAAGACCGTGCGGAACTTCGGCGAGTTCCAGAGCTTCCTGACCAAGCCCGCGGGCGCGACCTGGCAGAACCTGTACTGCGACGCCAAGAACATGGCCGCGACCGGGCAGGACACCGCGTACCCGCTCAACTCCTCCTCGCCGATCCCGTCGCTCAACGACGTGTCGGTGCACGGCTTCCCGATGTTCGACACCAGCGTTCCGGACGTCTACCGGCACCAGATCTGGAAGCGCGACTTCGAGAAGAACGGTCCGGCGAACCTGAATATGTTCTGGCTCTCCAGCGACCACACCGGCGGCCCGGCGAACGCGCCCGCCCAGGTCGCGGACAACGATCTCGCCACCGGCCGGATCGTCGACGAGATCACGCACAGCACGTACTGGAAGGACTCGGCGATCTTCATCCTCGAGGACGACTCCCAGTCCGGCCTCGACCACGTCGACGGCCACCGTGCCCCGATCCAGATCATCAGCCCCTTCGCCCGGCGCGGCGTCGTCGACAGCCGCTACTACTCGCAGATCACGGTGATCCGGACCATCGAGCAGATCCTCGGGATCCACCCGATGAACCAGAAGGACAGCGCGGCCACGCCGATGCGCACCGCGTTCACCGACAAGCCGGACTTCACCCCGTTCGCCGCGCTGCCCAACCGGACCCCGCTCACCGACGGTCTGAAGACCCCGCCGTCGTGCGGCGTGGACGCCCCGGCGCCGCAGAACCCGCGCGCGGCGCCCGTGCCGTCGGCGAAGGTTCCCGCGGACCAGCAGGCGATGGCGACGACGTGGGAGAAGTGGAAGGGGCAGCAGCGGCTGAGCGGCCCCGGCGCCCGGCCCGACTTCGCGAACCCGGCGCAGATGAACCACTTCACCTGGTACCAGGCGCACGGTTGGAAGAAGCCGTACCCCGGCGAGAACCGGATCCTCGCGCCGAAGGACGTCCCGGGTGCCTTCATCCCGGCGGCGGAGACGGACGGCTGACCGTCCCCTTCCCTGCCTGACGGTCACGCGCCCTCGCCCGCGCCACCGCCCGAACCCGGGCCCGGGCGCGTGACCACCCGACGGCTCGGCGGCGTACCGGAGACCTCCCCCAGGGGACTCCGGTCGCCCGCCGGCCGTCGTCGCCGTCACGGGTACGTCCGGTCGCTCTTCTCCGCGCGTTCAGCCGCGCCGGTGGGCCTGCTCCGTGGACGTCAGACCGCTCTCCCAGGCCCAGGCGGCGATGCCGACCCTGTTCCGCCCGACCGTGCCCCGGTGGTGCGAGTAGTCCCAGTCCTCCACCCAGGAGATCCGGGTGCCGGTGCCGCTCAGGGCCTTCTCCGCGGCCTGCTCGAAGGTGTCGCGACCGTCGTTCAGCGGGGAGTGCTGACGCGGCGCGAGGTAGACCCCGGTGCCGGTGCTCACTCCGTTGGCCGCGCCAGGCAGGTAGTTGGCGACGACATCCTGGCGCGGGCAGCCGGCGGGCAGGTCGAGTTTCTCGAACAGGGCGGGCACACGGACGATGTGACGCCCCGTCAGTCCACTTTCCTCGCGCAGGGTCCGGAGGGCGGATTCGATGCCCTTCCGGGCGATCTCGGTGCCGCGGGTCAGCGAGGGGTCGCGCAGGGCGCCCGCGACGGTGAGGCCGGGCTTCGTGGTGCCCTGGGGCGCGATGCCGCGGACCAACGGCTCGCCGCCCCGGCTCTTGTCCACGAGATCTTCCAGGAGTTTCCGGCCCAGGTCGGGATCGGCGACGACGGCCACCCAGCCCCGGTCGTTCCGGGCCGGGACGAAGGACAGGAACTCGTCGATGTGACCGACCCCGAGCCAACTGGTGTCCACCGCTATCGGCTGCTGGTACCCCTGCGCCTCGAGCATCCGGGTGAAGGTGGCGTCCGGGGACTCCTTACCGCCCGTCCCGCCGTACACGACCCGGCCCACCGGGTAGCGCCGGCCCTGCCAGGTGTACGGCGGGAGGGTGCCGAAGTTCCCGGTGGAGCTGAACGACCCGTAGAACTGGCTGTCCTCGCCGCCGACCCGCGTGGCGTCGTATTGCTGGATCACCCCCGTACCGGGGCCTCGGAGCAGCGGGAACGCGCTCCGCGAGGCGTCCCGGAGCGGGAAGGCGGGGGTGGCCGTGCCGGGCATCACGTCCGCGGACCGTACGAGGACGGTGATCCGGTGTTCCCGGCCGCCCGGCGCGGGGAGGGACGCGTAGGCGGTCTTGAAGAGGTCCTGCATCCAGACGTCCCCGCCGGTGGGGTAGTTGTACAGCGGCGCGGGCAGCCCGGCCCGGTCGAGCCCGCGGCGCAGATCGCGCCGGAACGCGGCTTCCCCCGGCTCCACGGGGCGGGGCCGCGCGGCGGGATCGTACGGCTTGCCGCGCTCCACTTCGGCGGGCTCGGTGGTGTGGTCGGCCGTCATCAGCTGCCGTATCGGCATCAGGTCGTGCTGGAACACCAGCGGCGCGACCCGGAGCCGGACCCGGTCCTCGGTCGTGGCACCGTCGCCGCTCACCCGGAGGACGAGGTCGGTGAAGCCCGCCCACGTCCGCGGGTCGCGGATGAAGTCCGTCGCCTCGACACCGAGTCGTACGCCACGGCGCAGTTCGTCGGCGGTCAGCCGGTCCTCCGGCTTCAGCAGGACCATGCGGCCGTGGCGCCGGGCGAAGATCCGGACGTACGCCCGGGAGGCCGGGTCGGCGGAGACGGTGGCCGTGGTCCCGGCGGGGACGCGTGTGGCGGTGAGGGAGACCGGCGCGAGGTCGGCGAGGTCGGCGGCACCGTTGACGACGGTGTCCGTCGCGTCGCCACAGTCCGCCAGCCGCTCGTCCGGCAGGCGTTCCCCACCAGGACCCGCGGTGGGGCAACGCCCTTGGTCGTCATCCACGTTGGGCAGCATCAGCGCGCCGCGGTCCTGGGTCCACACCCCCTTGCCGGCGTCGTCGGCCGGGGTGAGCAGGCCGTCCCGGTCGGCATCCGCGCGGATCACCGGCCGGGGCGGCGCGGCGTAGGCCGGTTGCGCCGGGAGCACCCCGGCCGCGACCGCGAGGAAGGCCCACCCGAGTGCGCCGGAACTCGTGGGTATCCGGCGGGAACGCGGGCGCGTGGAGGTACGGGGGCGGGTGCGGGAAGCGGTGGCCGAGCGGGCCAACGGTGTCTCGTCGTCCATGCCCCCACCCTCGCGCCACGGCCACGCCGGGGGCATCCACCCGATGGCGGGGTCCGGACCGGGAGGACGGCGCCGCTCTCATACTTTCGGCGGGTCGGACGTGTCCCTTCCCCCTCAGTCCGGGCTGCCGGACCGCGCCTACGCCCCCACGATCCGGTAACGGCCGGAGCCGCGGGCCAGGAGTCCGTCGTCGACGAGGGCCCGCCGCAGGGAGACCGCGTCCAGCGTGCCGCCCTCGCACCACGGCTGCAGACGGTCGGTCACCGTCCGCTCGTCGTACTCGTCGCCGGTCGCGAAGGCGCTCTCGGTGATGTGCCCGAGTACCGCGCGGCGAGCGTCGTCGTCCCGCTCCGGGAGGTCCACCAGGACGCCGCCCCGGATGTGACCGCGCAGCCGCGGGTCGGGCTGGTCGTTCGCCGCCTCGTCCGCCACACGTCGGGCGGCGGTCTCCCCGGCTGCCGCGAGGGCGGCGTCGTCCAGGGTCACGGAGCCGCGCCCCTGGACGAGCAGTCCGGCGCGGACGAGCCGTCCGATGGCCGGGGCGGCCTGCGGGGCGCCGAGCCCCGAGACGGTGAGGATCTCGGAGGAGGTCGACGCGCCCAGGGCAACCGCCGAGAACACCCGGCGCAGGTCCGGATCGGCGAGCTGAATGGCGAGTTGATCGGGTGTCATGAGAGCGAACGTATCCCGTTTCGAGTCTGCCGTCCTGTGCGTTTCGCACGGGCCGGTTCCCCGCGGTCCGGCCCCTCGGGGTGGCTGTACGTCCCCGTTCCCCGCCGGCGCCCCGGAGCGCCGTCGTCCCCTCCCCGCCGGGCTCCGCGACAGGTGCGGACGACACCTCCTGAGGTGGTGTCCGTCTTCCGCGTCACGCACGAGGAGGGGGTGTCCGGCTCGCTGCCGGACACCCCCTCCTCAGATGCTCTCGCCGCTCCGGGTCACTCCTTGCCGCCGGTCAGCCACAGTCCCAGCGCCGATCCGACGAAGACGACGCCGGTACCGACTCCGGCCATGACCCTCATGGTGCCGGTGTAGTGGGCGAAGGTGCTGACGTAGACCGCCGCCACCGTGGAGACGAAGAGCAGCAGCCAGAGCACGGGCTTCATGAGGGGTTCCTCCTGTTGTGCGCCCCCGGCGGCCCGATGTGGGCGGCGGGGGTGGGATCTCTTACGCCGTCCACCTTCTCCCCGCACCCCCGGTCGGCACATCGGACCGTCCCCCCGGATCCGAGGTGTAGCCCGCTACACCTGTACGGCGACGAAGGCGACCCACAGGTCGCCGTTGGGGAAACGGGTCAGGCGTTCAGGTAGGCGAGCACCGCGAGGACCCGGCGGCTGCCGCTGTCGCTCGGCGGCAGGTTCAGCTTGGCGAGGATGTTGCCGATGTGCTTGCTGACGGAACGTTCGGTGATGAACAGGGTCGTGGCGATCGTGGGATTGTCCAGGCCCTGCGCCATCAGCCCGAGCACCTCCCGTTCCCGGGGGGACAGCGCGTCGAGCGGGTCCCGGCGGCTCATCAGCTGGGAGACGACCTCGGGGTCCAGCGCCGTTCCGCCCGCGGCGACGCGCTCCAGCGCGTCCTGGAATTCGTCGATGTGTCCCACCCGGTCCTTGAGCAGGTAGCCGATCCCCGAGGCGCCCTGTGCGAGCAGTTCGGCGGCGTAGCTCTCCTCGACGTACTGGGAGAGCACCAGGAGCGGCAGGCCGGGAACGAGCTTCCGGGCCTCGATGGCGGCACGCAGCCCCTCGTCGCGGAATCCGGGCGGCAGCCGGACGTCCAGCACGGCCACGTCCGGCCGGTGTTCGAGCAGGGTGGGGACAATCTCAGGGCCGCTTCCCACGACGGCCACGATCTCGTGACCGACGTCCTCCAGGAGCAGAATCAGGCCCTCGCGGAGAAGGACGTTGTCCTCCGCGATCACGATCCGCACGGCAGTACCACCTCAATCGTCGTTCCGGAACCGACAGGGCTGTCGATCCTCGTCGTACCGTCCAGGGCGGCGACCCGTCGGCGAATTCCGCCGAGTCCGCTGCCCGAGGTGGATCCGGGTGCGGCCCCGCCGCACCCGTCGTCCCGTACGACGACGCACAGCGTAGGGCCGTCGTACCGGAGCGACACCTGGGCGCGGTTCGCGTCGCTGTGCCGGGCGATGTTGGTCAGCGCCTCGGCCACGACGAAGTAGGCGGCCGCCTCCACCGCGGCGGGGGGACGGCGGTCGGTCTCCGGCAGATCCAGGGTGGTGGGGATCGGCCGTCCCGCGGCCAGGGAGCGGATGGCTCCGTTCAGTCCCCGGTCGGAAAGGATCGGCGGGTGGATGCCGCGGATGACGGTGCGCAGTTGGACGAGTGCTTCGTCCACGGTGGTCCTGGCGTCGAGCACCATTCTCCTGGAGCCCTGCGGGTCCTTGTCGAACCGGCGGTCGGCCAGGGCCAGGCGCATGGCCACCGCCACGAGTTGCGCCTGGGTGCCGTCGTGGAGGTCCCGTTCGATCCGCCGGAGTTCGGCCTCGTGGGCCTGGAGGGCTCCCGCGCGCGAGGCGGTCAGTTCCTCGATCCGCCGGCCGGCGCCGGTCCACGTGCCGAGCATGATCTCCGCGATCCGGGTCTCCAGCCTCACCGTGGCGGGGGCCAGCCAGAAGAAGAGGGCGCCCAGGAGCCAGGCACACACCGCGGACAGGACGATCGCCTGCATCCAGGTGGTGAGGGGGGCCGCGAGGAGGGTGAGGGTCCCGCCGGGAAGGGTCCACCACCACAGCGGGATGGAGATCGTCAGCAGCAGACTGAGCAGCACGCCCAGGACGAGGACGGGAAGGACGAGCCCCACGATGCCGTGAACCAGCATCCAGGCCACGTCCTTGCGGGTACCCGGGAACCGCAGCAGTTGGAGCGTCCGCTGGTAGGCATTGCCTTCGGGCGTCGGGTACGGCCGGCGCACCGGGCGGCCGAGTACGCGTTCGGCGCGTCGGCGTTCGGCGTCGGCCACGGCGCGCAACGGTCGCACCGCCCACGGCAGGATCGGCGCGAAGACCAACGAGAAGCAGACGAGTGGCAACAGACAGTAACCGACCAGTGAAGGTAGCGCGGTAGCGAGTCCACCCAGCAGATAGCGCGTGGATCGTAGGCTGCGGAGTGCTCTTGCCTTCAGGTCCATGGGGCACGACGGTACGTCACGCGTGTTCCCTTGTCATACGTGTGCACTCCACCCCGCAGGTGGAGCGCGCTACACCCCTGGTCCGGGGGAGAGACCGCTGCCGTCCGCCCGGCTCGCGCGATTACGTTCGGTACCCGTTCTGACCGATCGAGGGAACCGAAGGACCCACCATGCAATCGATGACGACGACCCGGGCCACGCCGTTCGCCGTGTCCCTGGATGAGGTCTCCCAGTCCTACGGCGAGGTGACCGCGCTTGACCGGGTCAGCTGGGGGTTCCGCAAGGGCAGCTTCACCGCGATCATGGGCCCATCCGGATCGGGCAAGAGCACCTTCCTGCACTGCGCCTCCGGCCTCGACCGGCCCAGCGGCGGAACGGTACGGCTCGGGGATCTGGACATGGGCAAGCTCCGCGAGACGGAACTGACCCGGCTGCGCCGTGAACGGATCGGGTTCGTCTTCCAGGGCTACAACCTCATGCCCTCGATGGACGTCGAGCACAACATCACCCTCCCGCTGTCCCTCGGCGGCCGCCAGGCTGACAGGCGCTGGCTGGACGAAGTGGTCCACCGGGTGGGAATGGCCGACCACCTGGACCGGCTTCCCGCACTACTGTCCGGTGGCCAGCAACAGCGGGTGGCCGTCGCCCGGGCTCTTGTCACCCGCCCGGAGATCGTCTTCGCCGACGAACCGACCGCCGCGCTCGATCCGAGGTCGGCCGAGCACGTCCTGAAACTGCTACGGGACGCGGTCGACGAGATGGGGCAGACGGTCGTGCTGGTCACCCACGACCCGATGGCGGCGGCCTGGGCCGACAGCGTCGTCTTCCTGAGCGGGGGCCGCGTCGTCGACGAGCTCACGGCTCCCTCCGCAGCGGCCGTCCTGGCCCGTTGGGCCACGCTGTGAGGCGCGGGATCGCCGCCGGGGTGGCGGCGGCACTGCTGTGCGCGGCCGCGTTGACCGGCGCGTTCGGGGTCCTCCTGGAGTCCGCGCTACGGGCGCACGGCTCGGCCGACCGCTATGAGCGCGCCGTGGCCGTCGTCGCCGCGAGCCAGCGCGTGGAGGCCGTCCGGCGCGGAAATTCCGACCAGACCGATGCCAGGCCACTGCTGGAACGGGCCCGCGTACCGGCATCGGTGGCGGACCGGGTGCGCGCGGTACCGGGAGTCACCGAGGTGGTCGCGGACGTCTCGTTGCCGGTGGTCACCGCCGACGGTGCCGTGACCACCGGCCGCGGCTGGGACGCGACCGCGCTCACCGCTGTCACCGTGCGCGCCGGCCGGGCTCCGCGGGCGGAACACGAGGTCGCGGTGGACTCCGGCAGCGGCAGCGCCGTCGGCGACACCCTCCGGCTCCAGGTCGGCGGCAGGGCGCCGGAGCCCTACCGGGTCAGCGGTCTGGTGACCGGCGGGTCCGCCGCGGGCCACGATGTCTGGTTCGGCCAGCGCACGGCACAGGCTCTCAACGGCCGCCCCGGGCACGCGGACGCGCTGGTCGTACTCGGCACGAAGGAGACGTCCGTCCAGGCGCTGCGGGCAGCCGCCCCCGGCCTCGTCGTCGCGACCGGCGCGGACCGCGGCGACGTCGAGAACCCGGAGGTGGCGGCGGCACGACTCGACCTGATCGGCGTGTGCGCGGCGATCGGCGGTGTCGCCCTCCTGGTCGTGCTGCTGATCGTGACGGGTCTCCTGGACGTGTCCGTACGGGACCGGACCCGCGAGCTCGCCGTCCTGCGCGCCATCGGTGCCACCCCCCGCCAGGTCCGCCGGGTGATCGTCCGCGAGACGCTCAAGGTCGCGGTTCCGGCATCGTTCCTGGGTGGTCTGCTGTCGCTGGGGCTCGGCACGCTGCTGCACCGCTTCATGGCCGAGCAGGGCGTTCTGCCCCCGGGGCTGGGGCTCGCTCTGGGACCGTTGCCCGTCGTCGGTGCCCTGGCGCTCGCGGTCCTCACCGCGCTCGGTTCCGCCTGGCTCGCGGCACGACGCGTCTCCGGGATCCAGCCGGCCAAGGCCGTGAGCGAGTCCGCCGTCGAACCGACCCGGCTGCCGCGCTGGCGCATGGTCACCGGCCTGGTGTTCCTGGCCGTCGGTCTCGGCTCGGCCGCCACCGCGTTCGCGCTCGGCGGGCAGGTGGCGGGCGCGGCCATGGGCGGACTCGTCCTCTCCCTCATCTGGGCCGCGGCTCTGCTGGGCCCCTGGATCGCCCGAGCGGGCATCGCCGTCCTCGGTCCGGTCGTGCGTCTGCTGTTCCCGGTCCCGGGGCGGCTCGCCACCGACACGGCCACCGCCGCGGCCGTACGACTGGCGTCGGTCGTCACGCCGATCGCGCTCGCGCTCTCCTTCGGCGCCAGCCAGCTGTTCGTGCAGACCACCGCGGTCAACGCCACCCGGACGCAGGCCGCCGCGGGCTTGCGCGCGGACCACGTCCTCGTCTCGGACGGGCCGGGCGTGCCCCGGGACATGTACCAGGCGGTGAGAGAAACCGCCGGCCCCGGCGCCGTGACCGCGGTGAAACGCACCACCGTGGTGATGCAGGTCGCGGACCAGCTCCAGTCCCTGCCCACCCAAGGGCTGAAAGGCACGCTGTCGAACCTGGACCCGGGCGTGAAGGCGGGCTCGCTGAAGGGGCTGCGCGGCACGAACACGGTCGCGCTCAGTTCGAACGTCGGCAGCACGGACGATGTCGGTTCGACCGTGTCCCTCTGGCTCGGCGACGGCACCGTGATCCGCCCCACGGTGGTGGCCGTCTACGGCCGGGGCCAAGGCTTCGGGGACGTCCTGCTGCCTCACGATGTGGTCGCAGCCCACGTCACCGACGCGGGCCACGACGACTACCTCCTGGTGAAGGGGGAAGCCGATCTGCGACCGGTGCTCGACCGCTTCCCGGGGACCCATGCCACGTCCGCCGGACAGTACAGTGCGGCGCTCACCGAGACGGCCCGCCGGCAGGGCCTGCCCGGACTGTTCGCGGTCGCGGCGATCTCCCTGTTCACCCTGATCGGCGTGGTGACCACACTGGCCGTCGCCACCGCGTCGCGCCGTCGTGAACTGGCTCTGCTCCGGCTCATCGGCGCGACCCGCGGCCAGGTTCTGGCCATGCTGCGGCTGGAGACCTGCTTCGTACTCGGCACGGGGGCCGTCGTCGGCTCCCTGGTCGCGGCGGTGACGCTGCTGACCTTCGGCGGCGCGGTGACCGGACTGTCCGCGCTGTCGGTGTCCCCCTCGGTCTGCGCCGCCGTACTCGGCACGGTGTTCCTGTCAGGCATGGCGGCCGTCATGCTGCCCGCACGCCGGCTGCTGCGCCGCCGCAGGTCGCCTCGCATCGCGTAGCGGAACCGGGTCCCGCCTCTCTCGCGCTCCCCGTCCTCGGGCGGGGGCACGGGAGGAGGGCGTTCCTTCACGCGCCCGCGACCCTCCCAGGGCCGGGCCGAGCCATCGGCAGGCCCGCCCGTCGCACCACGACCACCTTTTCCCGACCCACTGACGTAGTTCCCCTACCCACAGGAGTTGTTCCATGTACGCACGTGTCTCGCCGAAGTCGCGTCCCGCCCCGGCGCGAAGTGGCCGGCGCAAGGCCATGCTGGCCGCGATCGTGCTCACCGGAGCCGTCATCACCACCGGCGCCCTGTTCCCGCCCACGGCCTCCGCGGCCAGGCCGGACACCGTTCAGAGCAGCCTGAACACCCTGGTCGCCGACGACGGGATACCCGCCGCGCTGGCAAGCGTCGCCGACCGCGAAGGCCGGACGCGCGACTACAGCGCGGGGGTCGGCGACCTCAAGACCGGCGCGAAGGCGCCCAAGGACGGACAGGTGCGTGCGGCCAGCAACACCAAGGCGTTCACCGCCGTGGTCGTACTGCAGCTCGTCGCCGAGAAGAAGATCGACCTGGACGCCCCCGTCGACACCTACCTCCCCGGCCTGCTGCGCGGCGAGGGGATCGACGGACGCCACATCACCATCCGCCAACTCCTCCAGCACACCAGCGGCCTGCCCGAATACGTGGACAAGGGCGCGATCCTCAAGGATCCGCGGAGGTACTACGAGCCGCGCGAGCTCCTCGACAGCGCACTGGCGCAGAAGGCCCATTTCTCCCCGGGCGCGAAGTGGGAGTACAACAACACGAACTACCTGGTCGCGGGTCTGATCATCCAGAAGGTCACCGGCCGGCCGCTGGGCGAGGAGGTCAACCGGCGCATCATCGACCGCATCGGACTGCGCCACACCTACTTCCCCACCCCGGGGGACATGGCCATCGACGAGCCTCACCCCAAGGGCTACGACCGCGAAGCGGCCGACTCGCCCTGGCGCGATGTCACCGAGCTCGACCCGTCCTGGGGTTGGGCCGCGGGTGCGGTGATCTCCACCAACAGCGACCTCAACCGCTTCTACACCGCCCTCCTCGACGGCGACCTCCTGCCCCCGGCCCAGCTCGCCCAGATGCGCACCACCGTCCCCGCGGAGGAGGCCGGCCCGGGCAACCGTTACGGACTGGGCCTGTTCAGCAGGCCCTTGCCGTGCGGCGGCATCTACTGGGGCCACGGCGGCACCATTCCGGGATACGCCACCCTGGGAGGTGTCACGGAGAACGGCCGCGCGGTCAACGTCGCGCTGACCGCCCTCCCGTCCGACAGTGCCACCGAACAGCACCTGCAGGCCGCCGTCGAATCGACCCTGTGCCGCTGAGAAGCCGCACCGCCCCGGCCGGAGACCCGTCGCTCCCGCCACGCGGCCACGGACGCCCGATGAGAGCGGGCCGAGTCCGCGGCGGGAACCCTGTCGCCACCGGCGCTTGACGGTATCGGTCGCCGTTCCCGTTCGCGTTCCCCTTCGCGGGAACGGCGGCCGATACCCCTGGCGGGCCCGTGCTCACCGGCGTCGTCAGGCGACCGGAGCGAGGGCCCGTCCCACCTTGCCCCACGTCTCACCAGAGCCCTGATCCGGTCCCGGATCCGGAATCCGCCCCCGCCACCGAGGCGCGCACCTGCTCGCTCTTCGATGGCCCTTCACCCTCACGACAGGAGTCGTTCCATGTACACACGTGTATCGCCGAAGTTGCGTCCCGCCCTGTCACGAACTGGCCGGCGCAAGGCCATGCTGGCGGTGATCGTGCTCACCGGAGCCGTCATCACCACCGGTGCGCTGTTCCCGCCCGCGGCCTCCGCGGCCAGGCCGGACGCCGTTCAGAACAGCCTGAACGCCCTGGTCGCCGACGACCGGATGCCCGCAGCGCTGGCGAGCGTCACGGACCGCGAGGGGCGGACGCGCACCTACACCGCGGGGGTCGGCGACCTCAAGACCGGCGCGAAGGTACCCAAGGACGGGCAGGTGCGGGCGGGCAGCAACACCAAGGCGTTCACCGCCGTGGTCATGCTGCAGCTCGTCGCCGAGAAGAAGATCGACCTGGACGCCCCCGTCGACACCTACCTCCCCGGCCTGCTGCGCGGCGAGGGAATCGACGGACGCCACATCACCATCCGCCAACTCCTCCAGCACACCAGCGGCCTGCCCGAGTACATGGAAGCTCCCGTCTTCGCGGACTTCCCCGCCGTCCGGTACCGGTACTTCGAGCCACGCGACCTGCTCGACGGCGCCCTGAAGCAGGAAGCGCACTTCTCCCCGGGCGCGAAGTGGGAGTACAGCAACACGAACTACCTGGTCGCCGGCCTGGTCATCCAGAAGGTCACCGGCCGCCCCGTGGGCGAGGAGATCAACCGGCGCATCATCGACCGCGTCGGACTGCGCCACACCTACTTCCCCACCCCCGGAGAGACGACCCTCCACGAGCCCCACCCCCGAGGCTACGAACAGGACGAGGCCGACGGACCTCTGATCGACTACACCACCATGGACATGTCCATGGCCTGGGCCGCGGGTGCGGTGATCTCCACCAACAGCGACCTCAACCGCTTCTACACCGCCCTCCTCGACGGCGACCTCCTGCCCCCCGCCCAGCTCGCCCAGATGCGCACCACCGTCCCCGCGGAGGCACGCGGCCCCGGCGTCCGCTACGGACTGGGCCTGACCAGCACGCCGCTGTCATGCGGTGGCGTCTACTGGGGTCACGGCGGAACCGCCCTGGGATACCGGACACGAGGAGGCGTCACAGAGGACGGCCGTGCCGCCGGCATCGCGGTGACCACCGCCCCGACGGGTGCGGCCTCCCAGCGGGTGGAGGCCGCCGTCGACACGGCACTGTGCCGCTGATCCAGGCAATCGAACCAAGTCGGCCCGCGCGCACTGTCGTTCCCGCCCGGCGGTCCGGCAGTGGCCATCCGTCACTGCCCCCCTCGCGGGCAAGTCCCCTTCCTGGCCGTACAGATGTCCTCCCGGGTAGGCGACCCAGGGGGTGCACTGCTCACGCTTCCCCACGTGCCCCCGGCCGAGGCAGCGGTGAGTCTCCGGTGCCGACGAGGTGCCGGAGCAGGGCGAGATCGATGTCCGGCAGACCGCGCAGGACCAGCCGGCGGGGGGCCGGGGCGATGGCGGCCAGTGAGGGAACCGCCACCACCGCGCAGCCGGCCGCCTCCGCCGAGGCGACACCGGCAGGGGAATCCTCGACGGCGACGCAGGTCGCCGGGCCGGCACCCAGCCTGGCCAGGGCTGCCTGGTAGGGGTCGGGGAACGGCTTGGTGCGCGGGGTCTCCCCCGCGGCGACCGAGGTGGTGAACCAGTGCCGTCCGAGGGCGTCGAGGACGATCTCCACGACCGGTCGCGGCGAGGCCGAGACCAGGGCGGTCGGGATTCCCTCGGTGCCGAGGGCCGTCAGGAGTTCCACGGCCCCCGGCAGGGGGACGACCTGTCGGCGTACGAGCTCCGTGAAGCGCTGTTCGAGGGACGCGCCGATCCGGGCCGGGTCGGTCCGCCCGGCGGACCGGGCGGCAAGGTGGGCGGCGCTGTCGTCGATCGCCCGGCCGAGGACGAAGGCGAGGTCCGCGTCCGTGGGGACGATGCCGAGGCCGAGGGCCTCTTCCTCGACCGCCCGCAGCCACAGTCGCTCGGTGTCGACGAGTGTGCCGTCCATGTCGAAGAGGACGGCGCGCAATGCGGTGCTGCTCAATCGGACTCCTGGGTGGGCGGACGGAGGACATGGGACCGGCCGGCCCCGTCAGCCGTCGGATCGGCGGGTGATCCGGAGGGTGCGGATCTCGAAGGGGCGGAGCGTGAGCTGCGGTCCTCCGCCGACCGGTCCGTCCGGCCGGACCGGCACCGCGCCGTCCACGGGGCGCTCCAGGAGGTCCGTCTCGGTGACGGTCTCCCAGGGGAAGGCGAGGGACAGCGTGATCCGGGCACGTCCACCATGGGCTTCGTACAGGCGGACCACGATGTCGCCGGACCGGTCGTCGGCGAGCTTGACCGCCTCGATGACGACGCCGTCGCCGTCCGTGGCGACCAGCGGTGTCACCGCCGCCGAGCCCGGAAGAACCCGCTCGGGCAGGTTGGCGTGGTAGCCCTCGCGGACGGCGGCCGCGACGTCGGCCCCGATCACGAAGCCGTAGCGCAGCCGGTGCCGGCCCTGATCGGCGTCCGGATCGGGGAAACGAGGGGCGCGCAGCAGCGTGAGGCGGACGGTGGTGGTCGTGCCGCCGTCGGGGCGGACGTCGCGAGTGACGTCGTGGCCATAGGTGGAGTCGTTGACCAGGGCGGCACCCCAGTCGTGCTCTCCGACGTGCAGGAAGCGATGGGCACAGATCTCGAACTTGGCCGCGTCCCAGCTGGTGTTGGTGTGGGTGGGGCGCTTCACGTGCCCGAAGGGGATCTCCGCGGTGGAGTGATCGGCGCGCAGGTCGAGCGGGAAGGCGGCCTTGAGGAGCTTCTCCTTCTCGTGCCAGTCGATCCGGGTGTCGATGTCGAGTCGCCGGGAGCCCTCGCGCAGCGAGAGAAGCTGGTCGATCCGGGAGTCGCCGAACGTCCGGACGACCCTGACTCCGCCGGGCTCGGCGCGTACCTCGTCTGCGTCGGCCAGGTCACGGACGGTGTTGCGGTAGAACTCGTCGATGTCCCAGGCGTCGTACGCGTTCGGGAAGTCCTGGTGCAGCTGGAGCAGGTTGGCCGCCGCGCCGGGGGCGACGGCCTCACGGCGGGCCGCCAGGTCGGTGGCCGAGACGACCAGGCCACGGGGGTCGATCACGATCCGTACGACGCCGTTGTCGAGCACGAAGCCGTCGCCGGCGGGTACAGGCCGGACGGCCGGGTCCGCGGGCGTGGTGCGGACGGCCGCGCCGAAGGCGGGTACGCCACCACGGGCGTACGGGGAGGCGTTGAAGACGACCGGCGCCTCGCCTTCGCCTGCCAGCGCGCGCTGCGCCGAGTCGACGATCCCGCGCAGCTCGGCGAGGACCTCGGTGTAGGTCCGCTCGGCCTCGCGGTGCACCCAGGCGATGGAGGAGCCGGGCAGGATGTCGTGGAACTGGTGCAGCAGTACGGTCTTCCAGAGCCGGTCGAGCTCCTCGTGGGGATAGCGGAAGTCCGTACGGACGGCCGCCGTGGCCGACCAGAGCTCGGCCTCGCGCAACAGGTGCTCGCTGCGCCGGTTGCCCTGCTTGGTGCGCAACTGGCTGGTGAGCGTGCCGCGGTGGAACTCCAGGTAGAGCTCGCCCACCCACACCGGGGCGTCGGAGTACTCGGCCTCGGCGCGCGCGAAGAAGTCCGCGGGCCGCTCGACGACCACTCGGGGCGAGCCCTCCAGGTCGCCCAGGCGGGCCGCACGTGCCAGCATCTCGCGGGTGGGGCCGCCGCCGCCGTCGCCGTATCCGAACGGCAGGAGTGAGCCGCTGGCCGCTCCCTTGTCCTGGAAGTTGCTTACCGCGTGGGCGAGTTCGGCGCCGGTGATCTCGGCGTTGTAGGTGTCGACCGGCGGGAAGTGGCTGAAGATCCGGGTGCCGTCGATGCCTTCCCAGCGGAAGGTGTGGTGGGGGAACTTGTTGGTGGTGTTCCAGGAGATCTTCTGGGTGAGGAACCAGCGCACACCGGCCAGCTTCATCAGCTGCGGCATGGCCGCGTTGTAGCCGAAGGTGTCGGGCAGCCACATCTCCTCGGTCTCGACGCCGAACTCGTCGAGGTAGAAGCGCTTGCCGTGGATCAGTTGACGGGCGAACGCCTCACCTCCGGTGATGTTGGTGTCGGGCTCCACCCAGAGACTTCCGACCGGCAGGAACTGACCGGCCTTCGCCTTCTCCTGGACGCGGGCGTACACCTCGGGGCGCCGTTCCTTGAGCCAGGCCAGTTGCTGGGCCTGGGACATGGCGAAGCAGAAGTCCTGGTGGTCGTCCATGAGTTGGGTGACGTTGGAGAGCGTCCTGGCGACCTTGCGGACGGTTTCGCGCAGCGGCCACAGCCAGGCGGTGTCGATGTGGGCGTGTCCGACGGCGGAGACGCGGTGGGCGCTGGGAGCGGCCGGGGACGCGAAGGCGGGGCGCAGCACCTCGCGGGCGGCGGGCGCACTGCCGGAGATGTCCCGGAGGTCGACGGCGTCCAAGGCCCGGTCGATCGTGTGAAGGAGCTGCCAGCGGCGGGGGTCGGCTTCGGGGAGCGCGTGCATCAGCTCGCCGAGGACGTCCAGGTCCTGGGCGAGTTCCCAGACCTGGGTGTCGAAGACGGCGAGGTCCGCGCGGAGCAGTCGGTACAGAAGGTCGCCGGCCTGGCCGCTGCCGGTGATCCAGGCGGGCACGCTCCCGAGGGAGGTCGGCTCGTGGCTGTCGCAGAGGGCCGGGTTGGCGGCGGCCTCGATGTACGAGGTGAACTCCTCGCCGCCTCGGACCGGATCGGCGACCGGGATCCAGCTGTTACGGGGGTTGAGCGCCTTCAGTACGGTGCCGTCGGGCCGGTACACCAGGCCCTCGGTGGAGAACCCGGCGCCGGTGACGTCGAAGCCGAGGTCGAGGACGGCTTCGACGCGTCGTCCGGCCCACTCCTCGGGGATCCGGCCGGTGACCTTGAACCAGCTCGTCGACCAGGGCGGTCCCCAGCGGTGTCCGACCTGGACCGGCCGGTACGGCGCCGCCAGCCCGTCGGCGACCGGCACCGGCTCGCCGGGGACGTCCCAGATCCCCACCTGGAGCGGGACGGTCCGGGCGTGTACGGCGGGCCGGATCCGTTCCTTCAGCACCCGCTTCAGGCGCTGCTCGATGAGGCGTCGCTTGTTGTGCATGGGTTCTCCGTGCGGGTGTCGATACGGGACGGGTGTCGGTCCTCGGCGGGTGTCGGGCCTCGGCCGGTGTCAGTCCTCGGCGGGCCCCAGGTCGGGCCGGTCCCTCAGTTCGACGGTGCGGGTGGTGGTGGCGTGGAGTTCGAGCACGGTGATCTCGTTGCGGCCGGGACGCAGGGCCGGTGCGGGGACGAACAGGGTGGTCTGGGGGCCACGGGACCAGTACCGGCCGAGCGGGAAGCCATTGATCCAGGCATGGCCCTTGGTCCAGCCGTCCAGCGCGAGGTAGCCGTCGGCGGGCCGGTCGAGCTCGAAGGAGCCGCGGTGGAAGGCCGGGCCGACCAGAGGTTCTGCAGGAGCGACGGCGAGGGCGTCGAGGCTGTCCAGCGGAAGCGAGCTGCTGTTCCAGTCGGCGAGCTCTTCGCCGTTGACGCGGACCGGGCCGAGCAGGCCCTTGCGGTCGTGGATGCCGGGTCCGTAGTTGACCCGGCCCTGGTTCTCCACCAGGACCGCGAGCCGGGCCCCGCGCCTGGGCGTGACGAACGCGAGGGCGTGCTCGTGGTTCTCCCGCTCCAGTACACCGACGGGCTGCCCGTCGACGAAGACCTGGGCCCGGTCGCGGACCTCGCCCACCCGCAGCACGGCCGGCCCCTCGGCCGGCAGCTCCGTCTCGTACAGCACGAAGCCGAAGGCCCGGCCGAGCTGTTCCATGGTCTGCGGGCGGTCGGCGCGGACCGGCCGCCCGAACAGGTGGGGCTGGTCGAACAGGCCGGCAGACGCGTCGAGCTCGACGACGGCCGGGGCGAGCTTCGGGCCGGGTGCCGGAACCGGCTCGTCCGGCACGGGGGCGTACCGGGCGATGACCTCTCGGAAGGCCTCGTACTTGGGGGTCGGATCGCCGGCCTCGTCGAGGAGGGCGTCGTAGTCGTAGGAGGTCACGGTGGGGCGGTAGGTGCCCTTGTCGTTGGCTCCACTGGTGAAGCCGAAGTTGGTGCCGCCGTGGAACATGTAGATGTTGACGGAGGCCCCGGCGGCGAGCAGCCGGTCCAGGTCGGCCGCCGCGTCGGCGGCGTCGCGGGTGGTGTGAACGGCGCCCCAGCGGTCGAACCAGCCGATCCAGAACTCCGAACACATCAGCGGTCCGGCCGGCTGGAGCCGGCGCAGCTCGTCGAGCCCGGCCTCGACGCGGCTGCCGAAATTCACGGTGCGCAGGACTCCGTCCAGGCCGCCGCGGGCGAGGTCGGAGGGCTGGTCACAGGTGAAGAGCGGGACGTCGACGCCGTGGACGCGCAGCAGGCCGGCGAGGTCCGCGAGGTAGCCGGTGTCGTCGCCGCAGGCCCCGTACTCGTTCTCCAGCTGCACCGCGATGACCGGCCCGCCGTCGGTGGACAGGTACGGCTTCAGCGGCGGCAGGAGGGCGGCGAGGTAGCCGTCGACGGCTGCCAGGAAGCGGGGATCGCGGCTGCGCAGTTCGATGCCGTCCTCGGCGAGCAGCCAGGAGGGCAGACCGCCACCCTCCCATTCGGCGCAGATGTACGGGCCGGGCCGGAGCAGGACGTACAGGCCCTCGGCGGCGGCGAGACCGAGGAAGCGGGGCAGGTCGAGACCTCCGTCCAGCCGGAATTCACCTGGCCGGGGGGCGTGGAGGTTCCAGGGGACGTAGGTCTCGACCGTGTTGAGCCCCAGCAGGCGTGCCTTGCGGAGCCGGTCGGCCCACTGATCCGGGTGGACACGGAAGTAGTGCAGTCCGCCCGAGATGATGCGGAACGGCCGGTCGTCGAGACGGAACCCGTCATCGGCGATCTCCAGTCGGGGCATGCCTTGGTGCTCCTAGGTGTGGTTACGGAAGGTGATCAGGCGAGCGGGCGGCAGAGCACGGCGTCGGGGACGCCGCCGTGCTGCCACTTCCAGGTGTAGGCGACGCCGGCCAGGTACTCGCCGTCGGCGCACTGGCCCTTGTAGTAGCCGGGCGCCCAGTCGCTGGCGTTCGACCCGCCGGTGGCGGGGCGGTTGTCGCCCTTGTCGAACCAGGCCACTCGGTTGGTGGTGGGCAGGGAGGCCGCCGCGGGGGCGCACAGGAGGGCGGCCATGGCGTTGGCCTTCACGCTGAACCCGACGGCGAAGGTGTTGCGGGGGCACTCCAGCTTGTTGTAGCCGGAAGCCCAGTCGCCGTTCGTCACGTATCGCTCGTCGGTGACGGTGGTCCACGCGCCGGTGGACTTCGCCGGCTGACCGGAGTCGGTGCACAGACCGCGGCTGACGCCGCGGCCGAGGCCGACAAGGCGCTGGGTGTCGGGGCAGTTGCCCTTGCGGTTGCCCGATGACCAGTCCGGCTTCGCCAGCATGGTGGCGGAGACGTTGTAGTCGGCGTAGTCCAGGTTGAGCATGTTCCAGCGCGGGGTCACGGCGATCCGGCCGGTCATGGCGGGCGCGTTGACGAGCTTGGTCCAGTCGGTCACGCGCCAGTCGCCGGGATCCATGATGCCGAGCCGGGTGCCGCCGGTGGTGTAGTTGACCATGGCCCAGTTGTCCTGCGGCTTGCCGTTCGCGTCGGTCCAGCCGACGAGCGGCCAGATGGCGAAGTCGGAGTCGTTGTTCACCAGGATGTCGGTGAAGCGGCGGAACCAGTCACGTTCCTTGGTGTCCGTGTCACCGCGGCCGCCTGCGCCGAACTCGCTGATCCACACGGGCGCGGTGAAGTGCTGGCCGGACCGGGTGACGAACAGCGCCTGGTCGTTGATGACCTTGACGAGCTCCTCAGGACTGAGGTCCTCGTAGCGCGGGTCGGTGGTCTCTCCCGTACCCGTGGCCCCGGTGTGGTTGGGGCCGGTGTAGCCGTAGAAGTGTGCCGCGTAGACCAGCTTGTCCGAGTGGATCAGGGTGTTGGAGAGCGTGGCGACCGGGGTGAGCGTCGGGCGGCTGTGGGGGGTCAGGTCGGTGGGTATGCCCTGCCAGTTGATGCCCTCCATGACGATCAGCAGGTCCGGGTTGGCCTGAAGGATCTCGTTGCCTGCCTGTTCCAGGGCCTTGTTGAGGTCGTAGTCGTTGCCCCAGCCCCAGTTGGCGTCGTTCCAGGTGTCGCGGCGGACCTCGTTGCGCAGGTCGGTGCCCACGACGCGCTTGTTGTTCTGATAGCGCTTGGCGAGGAACACCCAGTCGTCGATCCACTGCCGGGTGGTCTGGCCGCTGTTCCAGCGCTCGTTGCCGTCCAGACCGCAGCAGAAGCGGTAGCTGGTGGTGTGGTTGTTGAGGATGACCGCGAAGCCGTCGTCCGTGAGTGCCTGGATCACGGCGTCCATCACCTGCAGCGGGGTCTTGCCCTTGAGCTGCGGGTTGGCGGCCACCGCCGCGTCGGGGACCGTGGTCGTGTCATGCACCAGCGCGTTGGCGAACGGGAGCCGGATGCTGTTCAGGCCGAGAGCATGGAAGTCCGCGAGGATCTGCCCGATGGGCTTGCGGTCCAGACCGAGCGGGATGTTGTTCGACTTCTGATCCGCCTGGTGGTTCGCGGGGTCGTTGACGTCTCCGCTGCCCTCCCAAGTTCCCTGCGCACCGGCCCAGTTACCGGATTTCAGCTTGAAGCGGTCGCCGTTGGCGTCCACGACGTACCGGCCACGGGTGGAGAGCGGCGCGGTCCACGAGGCGGCGAGCTGCTCACCCGTCTCGGCGGCCGGGGCGGATTCGGCGGCCTGCGCCGGATCGGCATGGGCGCCGGGGACGGTGACGGCGAGCAGCGCCGCGGTGGCGAACAGCGCGCGCAGCCCGCGTGGTGCGGATCGTGCGGTTCTCATGATGTTCCCTCCGGAGAAGTGGGGTGAGGGAGAGCAGGATGGTGCGGCCCCGGACACGGCGTCCGGGAGATTCGGGGGGGCCGAGCCGTGTCCGGTCAGCCCTTGAGGCCGCTGGTGGCGATGCCTTCGACGATGTGGCGCTGGGCGACGAGGAACATGACGACCAGGGGCAGGATGGTGACGACCGCGCCGGCGAACAGGCCGGGCAGGTTGATGGTCTGCGCGGTGAGGAAGGTGGACAGCGCGATCTGAGCGGTCCAGGCGGACGGGTCCTGACCGATGACCAGTGGCCACAGGAAGGAGTTCCAGCTTTCGATGAAGGACAGCGCGCCGAGCGAGGCGAGCATCGCTCCGGAGCTCGGCAGGGCGACCCGGCCGTACAGACCGAGCCAGCCGAGGCCGTCGAGGCGTCCGGCGTCCTCGATCTCGCTCGGGAACTGCAGATAGAAGTTCCGGAACAGCAGCACCGCGAACGGATTGAAGAGGCCGGGCACGAGCAGGCCCCACAGCGTGTTGACCCCGCCCATGGAGCCGACCACGACGAACGTCGGAACGAAGGTGACCGAGCTCGGAATCATCAGCGTGGCCACCACCAGGGCGAGCACCACCCCGCGCCCCGGGACCGGGATCCTGGCGAGGGCGTAGCCGGCGGCGGAGGCGAGGAGCGTGGACACCGGCGCGGTGACGGCGGCGATGAGCAGCGAGTTGCCGAGGGCCGGGCCCATGGAGACGGAGGGGTCGTCGAACAGGGCGGTGAAGTTCTCGAAGTGCATCGTCGAGGGCCACCACGTCCACTCGGGCGACGTCAGGCCCTTCGAGTCCATAAGGGAGTTGCGGAGCATCAGGTAGAAGGGCGCGAGGAAGGCCGCGGTCAGCAGGCCGACCAGCAGGCCCCGGATGGTGAGGCGCGCGGCGCGGGACAGTCCGGGCAGGGTGATCATGCGCTTCTCATTCTCCGCTCCTGCCGAAGCCGGTGAGCCGGCCCTGGATCAGGGTCACTCCGACGATGAGGGCGGTGAGCACGAAGGCTCCGGCGGAGCCGAGGCCGTAATTCTGGCTGCCCATCGCGGTGTCGTAGAGGTGCATCAGCGGGGTCTGGACGGGGGCGGTTCCGGTGCCGGAGAGGCCGCTGTTGAACAGGTTGTAGAACTCGTCGAATGCCTGGAAGGCGGCGATGAACTGCAGCATCAGCACGGCGACGGAGGTGTTGCGCAGCATGGGCAGGGTGATCCCGGTGAGGAGTCGCCGGCCGGCGGCGCCGTCGAGCGAGGCGGCGTCGTACACCTCCTTGGGGATGGCCTGGAGCCCGGCCAGGAAGAGCACCATGTAGAAGCCGACCTGGAGCCACAGGCGCAGCGTGACGAGGACGACCCAGTAGAGCGGTGGCGAGGTGGACTGCAGCCAGGCCACCGGTTCCGCTCCGAACCATCCGCCGATCATGTTGGCGATGCCCGCCGGCAGCCCGTTGAACAGGGACATCTTCCACAGCAGAGCGGCGGCGACGTACGAGACGGCCGCCGGGATGAGGAACGTGGTACGAAGCAGGGCCCGGCCGCGCCGGATCCGGTGCACGAGCAGCGCGAGCCCCAGGGAGGCGGCGAAGGTGACCGGCACGATGAAGGCGGTGAAGAGCAGGATCTGGAGCAGCGAGCTGCGGAAGGCCTGGTCGGACAGGAGGGTCTGGTAGTTGTCGAGTCCGACCCACTTGCCGAGGGCGATGGAGCCGCGCGCGTCGCTGAGACTGAGGAGGAAACTCCAGCCGATCGCGACGTACTTGAAGATGCCGAGCCCGATGAGCATCGGCGCGGTGAGCAGCACGAACGCGATCCAGCCGGACCGGCCGACGCGGGGCCGGCCGGGGCCGGTCCGGCCGGCGCGGGCGGCGCCCCGCGGGATGACCGCGGGGCGCCCGGCGCGCTCGGGCTTCAGCGTGGTGGCGGTCGCCGAGTTCATCGGTGTCACCGGCCGAGCTGCTTGTCGATCTCGCGCTGGGCCTTCTTCACCGCGTCGGCGAGGAGGGCGGCCGGGTCGCCCTGCCCGCCGGCTATCTTCGCCGCCGCCGCGTTGAAGGCGCTGCTCACCGCGAGCTCCCAGGTTCCCGGGTTGTGCTTGCCGTACTTTTCGGCCAGGCCCACGGTCTCCTTGGCGGCGCCGGCGGAGAGCTTCTTCGCGGACGCCGCGACGGACTTGCGCGGCGGGACGTGGAAGCCGTAGCTCTCGGCGAAGTCCCGCTGGAGGGCGGACTGTTCGACCCACAGCCACTGGGTGAACTTCTTCGCCGCCGCCAGGTTCCTGCCCTTGGCGTTGACACAGTTGGTCCAGCCGCCGACCCGTACGACAGGGGCGCCTCCGGCCTTGAAGGCGGGCCACGGCAGCACGCCGAAGTCGTCGCCGAGCTCCTTCTCGATGGCGGGCATCGCCCACAGGCCGCACCACTGCATCGGCACGACGCCCTGGGTGAAGGCCGCGGGGTCCCACCAGTCGGTGGTGAAGCCGAGCAGCAGCGACTTGTCGTCATGCAGGCGCTTCAGGGCGGTGATCGCCTCCAGTGCCCCGGCAGACCCGAACGCCACCTTGCCGTCGGGGGTCACGAGGTCACCACCGTTGGACCAGACCGCGTTGCCGGCGCTGTCGCCGATGCCGTCGTTGCCGACGAAGAGTCCCTTCTGCTTCTTGGTGGTCAGGGCCTTCGCCGCGGCGGCGAGCTCGTCGAAGGTCCTGGGCGGGGTGATCCCGGCCTTCGACAGGGCGCTCTTGCGGTAGTAGAGCATGATGACATCGTCGATCTCCTTGACGCCGTAGAGCTTGCCGTCGACGGTGACCGAACTGATGGCGTTGGCGTTGAAATCGCTTCTGGCGCTGCCGTACACGTCGTCGAGCGCGGCGATCTGCCCCCGCCGGACCATTGCCTCGCTGAAGTCGCCGATCTCGAAGACGTCGGGGGCCGAGTCCGTCAGCAGGGTCGCGTTGAGCTTGCTCGCGTAGTCTCCGGGAACCCATGTCACCTTGACGGCGATGTCCGGGTTGGCCTTGGTGAATTCCTTGGCATAGCGGAGCACGGCCTGCTGGGTGCCGGCTTCGCCGTAGGCGTGGTACCAGACGTTGAGGGTGGTCTTCGCCCCGGAGGCCGAGCCGCCCGTGGGGTCGGTGCTGCAGGCGGTCGTCAGGACCGTTCCGGCGGCGACGAGCAGCGAGCCGGTGAGGAACCCGCGTCGGCTAAGCTCGGTTCTGCGTGCGCTCATGTCCCATGTCCTTCTGTGAGGGTGTGTGCAGGGCGGATGTGCTCCCTGGTCGGCGCCTTCGTCAGTGCTTGCCGGCAGAAGAGGGCGGCGGCCGGGGGGTCGTGTGCGACGGCTGGGGAACGGCGGCTTCGCCGCGCCGGTCAGCCGGCGCCGATCGTGGCGGTCGCCGGGGGCTGCGGGAAGAGGGCCTGGATCGCCACCGCCGCGCCACCGCGGGCCCACTCCTCCCAGGGAAGCGGTCGCAGCGACAGCGGACAGCGGGACGCGGCGCCGAAGACGTGCGCGGCGTACGCGTCCTGGATGTGGCGGCCGAGCAGGTCGTAGGCGTCGGCTCCCTCACCGCTGACGACGACCCGTTCCGGGCCGACGACGTTGACCAGGGTGGCGATGCCGACGCCGATGGCACGTCCGGCCCGTGCGAACCGCTCCACCAACTCGGGGTGGCCGTCGCGAGCCATGCCGACGACCTTCTCCAGCGTGAGGTCCGGATCGGCGGTGAGTTCGCGGGCCTCGGCGAGGATCACGTCCGTCGAGGCGATCCCCTCGACGCAGCCGCGCGCGCCGCACCGGCAACGCGGCCCGGACGGGTCGACACAGATGTGCCCGACCTCGCCCGCGACACCGTAGGCCCCGCGGAGGAGGTGCCCGTTGACGACGAGGGCGGAGCCTATGCCCGATCCGATGGTGACCAGCGCGAAGTAGCCGGTGCCGATGCCTTCGCCGAACCAGTGCTCGGCGACGGTCAGGGCCCGGACGTCGTTCTCGACGGTGACCGTCAACCCGGTGGCGGCGGAGAGCAGTTCGGCGATCGGAACGTCGCGCCAGCCGAGGAGGCCGGAGCGGCGGAGCGTGCCGCTGTCGCGGTCCACGTCCCCGTTCACCGCGACGCCGAGGTGGCGGGTGCGGTCCCGGAACGAGGGGCCGGCGTCGAGCAGTTCGTCGACCAGCCCGGCGACAAGGGCGACGACGGCCTCGGGCGTGCACTCGCTCAATGAGCGGAGTGCTGTGGCCCGGATGCCGGCCCGCAGGTCGCAGACGGCGCCGAAGACCTGGTCGGCGCTGATCTTCACTCCGATGAAGTACTCCCTGTCGGCAGCCACCGCAAGCGGGTTGACCGGCCGGCCCGCCCCGGGTGCGGTGCGCTCCGGTGGGAGTTCGTACAGGTACCCGTCGTCGATGAGCGGGCGGGCCGCCTTGGTGACGGCCGTCGAGGAGAGCCCGGTGCGGCGGGCCAGTTCCACTCTGCTGAGCGGTCCCTCCGCAAGGAGCAGGGCGAGGACCGCAGTCTCGGCAGGTGCACTGACCAGAGGCTGGGCGTGATGTCGAAACACGGGTGCAACATAGAGCAAATAAATAACTTCTTCCAGTATTGATTCAGGAGTTGGGGCTCCCCTACGCTCGGGCCCTCTTCTGTGCCCGGTTCCAGGGGCCCCGCTTCACTTCTCACGTCAGAGGACCGTCCGTGCTCGCCACGCACCCGCTCGTCACCTTCGATCCCGGCCGCGGCCTCGCGGTTCTGCGTACGCCCCACAGCGTCTACGCGCTCCGCGTCGCCCCCGACGGCATTCCCCGACACGTCCATTGGGGCGCGCCGCTGGACACCGATGCCCTGGCCGCTCTGCCGGAAGCGGTCTCACCCGCCGCAAGCAGCTTCGAGGCGGACGCCGCGCCCGACGAGCTCGCGCCGCAGACCGGGGCGCGCTTCGGACCGGCCGGCCTCCAGGTCCGCTTCGCCGACGGCACCCGCGGTGCCCAGTGGCACTTCGCCGGTCACCGCGTGGACGGCGGCGAACTGCGGCTTCGCCTGGAGGACCGCCGCCGCCCGCTGCGGGCCGAACTCTGCTACCGCGTACGGTCGGACACCGATGTCGTCGAACGGTGGACGGAGCTGACCCACACCGGGGCGGCGGACGGATCACCCGATCCGATCACCGTCGACCGGCTGGACTCGGCCTCCTGGACCGCTCCCCCGCTGGCCGACTACCGGCTCAGCCATCTGGTGGGCGGCTGGAACAGCGAGTTTCAGCTCCAACGGGACAGACTGCCAGTGGCCGAGACGGTTCTGACGAGTCGTCGGGGCATCACGAGCCACCAGGCGAGCCCCTGGCTGGCCATCGAAGACGGGACCGCGAGCGAGGAGCGGGGCGAGGTGTGGAGCGCCGCGCTCGCGTGGAGCGGGAGTTGGCGCGTCACGGTCCACCGCAATCCGGTCGGCCGCACCATCTGGACCGGCGGCTTCGGCCACGAGGGAGTCAGCTGGACCCTGCAACCCGGCGAGAGCCTGCACACCCCGGTGTACGCGGGTCTCTACACGCCCCACGGCTTCGGCGGGGCCAGTCGCACCTGGCAAGCGTACGTGAGCCGGCAGGTGCTGCCGGAGCCCGACCGCGACCGGCCGGTCCTCTACAACTCGTGGGAGGCCACCGGGTTCGACGTCGACGAGGCCGGCCAGATCCGCCTCGCGCAGCGGGCCGCCAGGCTCGGTGCGGAGCTCTTCGTCCTGGACGACGGCTGGTTCGGCACCCGCCGCGACGACCGGTCCGGTCTCGGCGACTGGACACCTCGCCCCGAAGCCTTCCCCCGCGGGCTGCGCCCGCTCGCCGACGAGGTGCACCGCCTCGGTATGCGGTTCGGGCTGTGGGTGGAGCCGGAAATGGTCAACCGCGACAGCGAGTTGTACCGGGCGCATCCGGACTGGGTCGTCCACTCCGGCCGGCTCGACGCGACCGAACTGCGCAACCAGCTGATGCTGAACCTCGGCCGGCCCGAGGTGGAGGCCTGGGCCCAGGAGACCCTTGACCGCCTGGTCCGCGACAACGACGTCGACTGGCTCAAGTGGGACGCCAACCGGCCCATCACCGAGGCGGGCTGGGACGGCCACCCCGACCCCGACCGGCTCTGGATCGAGCACACCCGGGCCGTGCACCGGATCATGGACCGGCTCCGTGCCGCGCACCCTCGCCTGGGCATCGAGGCGTGCGCGGGCGGCGGCGGACGCGTCGACCTCGACATGCTGGCCCGCACCGACCAGGCCTGGACCTCCGACAACACGGATCCGGTCGACCGGATCGGCATCCAGCACGGCTTCTCCCAGCTTTTCCCCGCCCGAGCGATGGCCGCGTGGGTCACGGACAGCCCGAACCCCGCCACGGGCCGACGCACCCCGTTGCGGTTCCGCTTCCACGTCGCCATGGCGGGGGCGCTGGGGATCGGCGGGGACCTGACGTCCTGGTCCGACGGGGATCTGAAGGAGGCCGCCGGATTCGTCGCCGCGTACAAGCGCATCCGCCCGCTCGTCCAGCGGGGACACCAGTACCGCGTCGCCTTCGACGGCCCGGTCTCGGCGGTCCACTACGCGGCGCCGGACGACAGCGAGCACGCGATCCTCGTCTGGCGCCCCACGACGCGCTTCGGGCACGCGCCCGCTCCGGTCCGGCTGCCCGCGCTCGACCCCGGAGCCCGCTACCTGGACCCGGACCTGAACCAGGTGCACAGCGGCGCCGTCCTGGCGAGCCGGGGCATCGACCCCCGGCTCCCCGACGGCGACTACGCCAGCATCCTGATCCGGCTCCGCCGTATCGGCCCGTGAATCCCGACCTTCCTCCGCATCCCCGCTCAGCCCACCCACGACGTTTGGATCCGCCCATGGACACCGCACCGGACACTCCCCACGTCCTGGTGGTCGGCATCGACGGCGTACGCCTCGATCTGCTCCCCGAGCTCCACACCCCGCACCTCGACGCGATCGCCCGCGCGGGCTTCCTGGCACCGGTCGAGGTGGACTCCGCGACACCGACGATGTCCGGCCCGTGCTGGGCCACCATCGTCACCGGTGTCGGCGTCGCCAAGCACGGAGTGTGGGGCAATCGCCTGCACGGCAACCGCCTCGACGTCTTCCCCGACTTCACGACCCGGCTCGCCGCCGACCGCGGACTCCGCACCTTCGCCGTCGGGGGCTGGGCGCCCCTCTTCCTCGCCCAGGAGGGCGGCCCGCTCTTCGTCGCCCCCACCCGGCTCGGATACGTCGCTCCCCGCGAGGACACCCCCCAGGGGTGGGAGGAGGCGGACGGGCGGGTGACCACCGACGCGGAACACCTGATCGGCCTGGACGAGGACCTCCACGCCGGTTTCGTCTACCTGGGCGCGGTCGACGAGACCGCGCACTTCCTGGGCTGCGGTCCGGAGTACCGGGCGTCGATCGAGGCAGCGGACGCCCGCCTCGGCCGGCTCCTCGCCGCGGTACGCCGCCGCCCCGCGTACGCGGACGAGCAGTGGACGGTCATCGTGGTCACGGACCACGGCCATCGCGACGAAGGGGGCCACGGAGGCCGCAGCCCGCAGGAACGCACGGCCTGGATCGCCGCGTGCGGCCCCGGCCTGTCCGCCGACGCGGCCCCGCCGGTCCTCCACCACGCCGACGTGGCCGCCCAGGTGTACACCGCCCTCGGCATCACGCCCGATCCCCACTGGACCTTGGACGGCTCCCCTTTCGGTACATGAGAGGCCGGCCCGTCATCGGGGGTGTGCCGCTCGGACGGACCCGGCCCGGCCGACCTGCCCGCCCCCTGTGCCTCGTACGTCAGGCGGCGGTGAAGTCGTGGGCGCGGCCGCCGCTCCACTCCACCCACTGCGGATCGTCCCAGATGTTCTCGGGATCGGTGATGCCGGCGCCTTCGAGGAACACGGCCACGTCGTGGTCGCTGTAGGCGGTGCCGAGGACCTCGTCCTGGCCGTGGCTGTGCACGCTGACCCTCCGGCCGCCCGAGTCGGAGGGCCGGTGCACGACGATCGGCGCACCGCTCACGCTCCCAGCGTGCCCCGGGACCCGCAGGTGGGCCAATCCTCCTGTGGTCCGGTGCGGTGCGGTGCGGGCCGGGGGCTCGGTCGTAAGAACGGATGCGTGCCCCATGCGAAGGTCTGGTAGGCCATCGGCGGCAGTTGCCTCCTCCGCCAAGAGCGGTCTCTCACCAGGCTCGGCGGTGCGCCAAAAGCAGGCCGTCGCGGCGCGCGGGAGCGCGGCCCACCAGGAGGCGCCGGCCGCCCTCTCCGACGGCGTCGAGCTGGTCGGCATCCATCCGGGCTGACCTTGCCACAGGCGCCCGCACTCCGAGAATCGAGGAGCCGCATCCCACATCCCGAGGACGGCGGGACCTGGGAGCGGACCCTCCTCGCCGAAGGCCGGTAAGGTCCCTCCCTGTCACGCCAGTGGCCTCGGAGCGAGACGGCATAGCCGGCACCGACCCTTGAAGAGGTCAGCGCACCCGGCCCCGGGACTTGAGCGGGGTGGCCGGGACCTCCGCCGCGTCCAGCCGGCCTCCGTCGTACCCATTCACCTCACCGAAGCGGTCGCCCGCCATCCAGTCCTCCCGCGCCTGGCGGATCATTGGCATTGCCTCTGGGTAGCCCGATTCACCCGTAAATCGCCAGTTGGCCCAAGCATGCCGGTCAGCGTCACGCTGCGAACTGGGCCGCCGTGACGGGACCGCCCCCGCCTGCCCCCGTGGCCCTGAGGTGGGGGCTGGTCAGCCCGGCTCACCGAACCGATAACCGGTCCCCCCACTCGGCGCGCCCCGACGGGAGCGCAGAACTGCCGGTGACAGCTCCGACACCGCCTCTCGCCAGGCTGAGGGGGGACGCCCTGACCGGCGGTGGCGTACGTCCGAGCCAGCGGAGGACCTGACAAAGAGCTGACAGGCCCTCTACCCAGAGTGATCAAGCCCTGCAAAACTGGCGCGATGAGACGTGTGCACCTGGAAGCGGCCGAAGACCATGTCGAGCGCCTGGCGAGAGAGCACGATCCCGTGGGAGCCGTGAAGGAGCTCATTTGGAACGCGCTGGACGCGGACGCCACCAAGGTCGCGATCACCATCGAGCGGTCGGCCACTGGTGCGGTGGACAAGGTCATGATTGCGGACGACGGGGAGGGCATCACCCCTGAGGGTTGCACGACCGCTTTCGAGAAGATCGGTGGTTCGTGGAAGAAGCACAGCCACACCACGGTCGGCGGCCGCCCCTTGCACGGCCGTGCTGGCCAAGGCCGTCTGCGCGCGTTCGCCCTCGGTGCTTTCATCAGGTGGACCACCGTTGCCAAGGGAATTGACGGCCTGCAGAAGACAACGGTGACGGCGCACAACGCCTCGCGCAACGACTTCCAGATCGGCGACTCCACGTCCACGGAGGAACCGACGGGAACACTGGTCGAGGCTTGGGGTCGGCAGTCGGTGGTTCTGGACCGCCTCACCGCCGATCGCGCGCGGAGTCTGCTGACGACGGAGTTCGCTCCGTACCTGGCCAGGTATCCCAGGGTCGAGATCGTCTTCGACGGGGAGAAGATCGACCCCACCGCGGTCATCCAGAAACACGCTGAGGAACGCATCGAGTTCGAGCACAACGGCGCTATGGAGACCGCTGTCGTCCGGATCATCGAATGGGACATGCGGGTGGAACGCGAGCTCCACCTGTGCGATGCCCTCGGCGTCCCCGTCGACATCACTGAGACGAGGATCCAGGCGCCCGGTTTCGATTTCACCACCTATGTCCTCTGGGACCGGATGACGGAGCACCGGGGTGACTTCCTGCTGGGTGAAGCCTCCGACGGTCCGGTGGCATCGCTTCTGGCCGCCACGCGGGAACACCTGAGGTCGTACTTCCGGCAGCGGGCCGTGGAGCGCCGCAAGGAGGTGGTCGACCAGTGGAAGCACGCCGGCCTCTACCCGTACGACACTGAGCCTACGAGTGAGGCCGAGAAGGTCGAGCGGGAGACGTTCGACATCGTGGCATCCACCATTCACCGCCATATGCCTCGGCCGGCGAAGCATCAGAGGGCCACGCTCGCCCTGCTGCGCGAATCGGTCAAGCACCAGCCGAGCAACGTGAACCGGATCCTCGACGAGGTCTTCCGCCTCACGAGCGACGACAAGTCGGAGCTCGATCGCCTGCTGAATCGTACGAGTCTGTCGAGCATCATCAGGGCGTCCACGAGCGTTGCTGACAGGTTGGACTTCCTCGCGGCCCTCTCGCACATGGTCTTCGATCCGGAGGTCAAGAAGCTCGTCAAGGAGAGGTCGCAGCTTCACAAGATCCTTGAGAACGAGACGTGGGTGTTCGGCGAGCACTACCAGTTGCTCGTGAGCGATCGTTCCCTCGACCAGGTGCTCGATCGCCACCTCGACCTTCTCGGGCGCGGCAACCGGAGCCCTCAGCCCGTGTACCGGGAGGACGGATCGGTGGGGATCGTCGACCTCATGCTGTCGAGGTCCAGGCGCGAGCACGACCGGCAGCAGCATCTGGTCGTGGAGTTGAAGGCGCCCAAGGTCAAGGCGGGTGACAGGGAGCTCCAGCAGATCAAGAGCTATGCGCTGGCCGTGGTCGAGGACGCCCAGTTCGCGGACGTCAGGGCCGAGTGGGACTTCTGGCTCGTCACTTCAGAGATGAGCAAGGTCCTGAGAGCGGAGGCCAGGCAGGCGGGCAGGCCCCGGGGGTGCATCTGGGATCTGAAGGAGAACGAATACACCGTCCGCGTCTGGGTCAAGACGTGGTCGGAGCTGATCGATGAGAGCAAGGGCCGCCTGCAGTACTTCAAGGAGCATTTTGACCATGACCCGTCAGTCGAGCAGGCGATCGACTACCTGCGTCACTCCCATCTCCCGTACATTCCGGACGCTCTGATTCCAGCTCCGCGTGAAGGGCAGACAGACGATACCGGAGCCAGCGTCTCGGGCTCGATGGACGCAACAGCGGATCTGGTGTGAAAGTAGGCGCGACGACAGAGCTCCAAGCCACGGACCTGAGACTTTATGGTCGCCCCGCTACACGGGGAGGTCCGGCCGCGCAGGCACTGTGGTCGCACCTCGGGAACCTGCCTGGGTCGGTGATCCGCCGCATCGTCAGCTCCGGTCGCTGTCTCAGAGGGCGCGTCAGTGAGGAGTCCGGACTGCTCGATCACTCCTCCGACCGAAGCCGCTGACGAGCCGCCTCAAGTTGCTCGTGATAGTCGGATGCGAACAGCTCAGGAAGTGCCTTGTCGAGCGTTCCGACGATCCGATGGATCGGCGCCCAGACCGCCTGATCGTCGACAACGCGGCTGAGGTCCGTCATCTGGAGCTTCTCCAGCCAGTGCGACAGCACCAGTGCCTCGTCACTCGTGAGCTTGATCGTCACCTGGCTATCGCTCATGCATACCCCTACGGCTCGGCCCACCCCTGACCGCACGAACCTACTGGCCTTGGACCTTGGCCAAACACATAGGGGAACCCCTGTGGTCGCGGGTGGGCACGAGGGTGCCGTCGACGATGAGCACGGCATCCCTGGCGAACCGCTTGCGGGGGCGGAGCGCGAGCATCGGCCCGAGATGGTCGATGATGCGGTCCGCCGCCGACTTCGACACCCCAAACAGCGGCGCGAGCTGCCGCATCGTGAGGTTCGTGCGCCAGTACCAGCAGTGCCCGGTCCTCCAGGGGAAGGCTCCACGGCTGGCCCTTGCAGACCGCGTCCGCACCTGCGCGTCGCAGCACGGTTACCAGTTTGCCGAACTGCCGTGGGTTGAGCCCGGTGAAGGGGGTTATCCAGGAAGGCTCCGACGCCGTGATCACACCAGCCACATCGTGATCATTTCACCTGGACGGTCAGGTCAGAACAACATCAGGGCTCTGGGATGAAGGCGGGGTCAACGCCTATCGCGGCAACGCCCTCACGCACAGAGCGATCGAACTGCTCGATCTCCGCCACGAGAACATCCCAGGCGACGGGTGAGGTCCAGAAATCCGGCGTGAACACAGAGCCCACCTGCCAGCCCCCATCAACGCTCACGATACGTATCAGCCCTTCCTCCGCCTGCATGGAGTCAAGCTCGAAGTCCTCATGGCCGGCAGCCGGGCTCCGAAGCCAGAGCGCCAGGTGGTACGCCAGCTCGGCCACGGGAAACATCGCCTCGGACCACACCTCCTGCCCCTGCTCCCAGATGGACAGATCTGCCTCGATGTCGAGCAGCAGAACCTCCGAGGGGGCCTCCTGCGGGGTCAGACCGCGTCGCGGCATGTCCGACAGCCCAAAGTTCCGGCAGACGAACCGCACGGCCTGGCCTCCATGAGACCTAAGGCTCCTGGCCATCCAGGCAGCCTAAATATGGACAACCGTATCAACCCATACCAGGCGCCCCGCTCAGCTCCAGTTAACGGGACAACCCTTAGGCGACTGCGCACGACCGCTTGGACGCACTGCCGCTGTTCGTCATCGCGAAGCCATCCCGCAGGTCAGTCAAAGTCACGGTGGGACGGTACCAACCGCGCTCACCAACATGCGCCACGAGGTCATTCCGTTAGGAGTTCTCAGTCCTGCCACGGGCGACCCCGAACTACCGTGGGACAACCGCGATGACTGTCAGTACGACGGCGAGCCCTGGCCATGCAATGACCTGCTCGACCTCGCGTCACCTTACGGCGATCACCCTGACCACCCCCGACGCCCCTGAGATCGAGATCGTTTACGGAACAGCCCTTACCCACGGCGGCGCCCCGCGTTCTACAGGATCCCAATCACGGATTGGTGTAAATTTTCGATTTTGAATCATGGCAGATTTTCGGTCATTCCTTACGCTTCACCCATCACACGCCATCAGTACCGTCAGAATCTGCATGGAGATGATCCGAGGCAACATCCGGCATGACCTAGGGGGATTTAAAGTTGAGCGAAGTTTTCGATTTCCCTGTGCTCGCAGTATCTGCCCTCACGCAAGCGTTCGGATTCCTCTACGGCCGGGCTGCGGCGGTCTTGGATCGCCGGGCAGCGCGCCGCGAGGGTTCGGAGCATGGCGAGCCGGAGCCGGTCCCCGCGGTCGTGGTAGGCGACCCCGGGCCGCTGACGTTCGACGACTCGGCCCTGACGCCGGAACGTATCCAGCGGCTCGAAATGCTGACCGAGATCCTGGGCACGTACAACGAGCACCGGGAGCTGATCCGGGCTGACGACGGACGACTGATGGGCAACCTGGGCGGCCTGCGCTCCACCTTGGAGGCCATCGAGGGGCGCCGGCTGACGTTCCACGGAGAGAGCCGTCCGACGAGTGGAGTTCGGATCGAGCAGGAGCTCGACGACGTTCACGGCAGCGCGACGGCACTGAAGGCGCGGCGTGTAGCCGGTACGGCCGATGTGGGGATTCACCAGAAGGTCAAGACTGTCCATCCGGGTTCGGAAATCGTCGGAGCCGAGATCGAGGAACTCGGATGATGCTCAAGGTAGGCATTCCTGACCGCACAGGAAACTGCGCTGGAGAGTTACATGAATTCGAGTGAGCCCGGGGAATACACGAATCTCCCGGACGGGGAGAGCCCTGAGGTCGAGACGCCAAAGATCCCACGGCCCGCAGAGCACGTGGCGGATACAATCGGGGCAGACGGGCAACTGCCCGGCGTGGAGCAGGTCCTGGCACTGGCCCGAGCCGTTGCGGATCTCAGACAGGAGGCTCTGTTCAATTTCGGTGAGATGACGGGGGTGAAACTCACTGCGGTCCTGGGGCAGATGCTGGAGCACTCCGAACTTCCTGACGCCTACCTTGACACGGTACGGGCTGTGTTCGCGCCGCCAGAGGGCTACGGGGAGACGCTCGACCGGTTCGCCAGGTCGGGGGCGACACTCGTGCTCCTGCGTGAACCGGGCGCGGGAAGGTCGTTCATCGCACAGGCTCTGCTCGCCGACTTACGGAAGATCACAAAGGCACGGGTCGGACCGTTGAGCTTCGGGGGGACGGACCGGTTCCCGGTCCATCGGCTGCCAGTAGAAGAGAACACCGGATATCTGCTGGAACTCCCAGCGGATGAAGAGAAGTTTGCTGTCGCGGACGACTTCGGCGCGACTCTGGGAAAGATTCAGTCCATCTTGGCCGGCCGGGAATCTCAGCTAGTCGTTTTGACCACCCCTGAGCAGTGGGCCCGTATCGGCCGCGGTGCACCGCCCGGCGTAGTTCCACCGTTGAAACTACCCAAACCCGAGAAGATCGCCGCCTCGTGGCTCAGAGCCGAGGCTCCCTCACTGGATGTCTCCAGGTGGGTAGGCGAGCAAAGGATCAAGGACCTTCTTCAAGGCCAGGGGCCTTCTGGCGCCTTGGAGGTGGTCAGCCTGATCGTCAAGGCCACCCAGCCCCCACACACGGGGGAATCGAGCGGCGAAGAAGCGTTCTCTCGGCAAGTTGACGCTGTCGTGTCGGCGCGCAAGAGCTGGCGCTCCCAGTTGCTGGAGTGGCATAGCCGGGAGGGGCGGACCAGTTTCCAACGGAACTTCCTGCTGACGGCGGCCATGTTCAGGAACGCTCCAGTAGCGCATGTGTACGCCCAGACGGCCCTGCTGGCCAAATATCTGGCCAAGGCCGAGGCGGTGAATCTCTCGGGGCAGGGGGCGCCGGGAGTGATCGAAATGGTCCACTCGATCGAGGCGGAACTAACAGACGACGACACAGTCCAGTTCTCCAAGCCTGGTTGGGACGACGCTGCCCTCAGCTACTTCTGGATCGACCGACCGATGGCGCGCAACGGCTTTCTGCGCTGGATGGCAAAGGCCCCCACAGCAAAGGCGACGTCGCTCCTGGAAACTTTCACGTCGGAGGACCGCCTGCTGCTCGCCAACCGGGTCGGGGCGTTTGCGGTGCGGTGGGCTGTGCGTCATGAGAAGCCCAAGCCGCTGGAGGAAGTCGTCCTGGCGTGGCACAAGGATCTCCTCCTATGGCCGACAGCCGTTGACCTCGTTTCAGCAGCTGCGCTCCATCCAACCATGGGCCGTTTCCTGCACGAGGTACTCCTGTCCTGGTCAAAGAACACCAGCGAAGATGGTGCGGCCCTACAGAAGCTGGCGGTGGAGGTATGCGCCGGTGAATTCGGCCGACGGCACACCGGAAAGGCACTCCGGCGACTTCGGCATGCGGCGGAGACCGTTCACGACGACGTCCGGGCTTCCCTGGACGCCGCGGTCCGCAATCTGTGGGACGACGCCGCAGTCCGGTCGACGCTGTTCAGCTCGGTCGTGGAGTGGTGCTCGCAGGATCCGTCCCGGGCGGAAGCCGGCCGCCGCTGCTTCCTCGCGCTGGCAACGCTCCGATCGCAGGCCGAGGCCAAGCTGCCCGCTCTGTTGAGCCCTGGTGAAGGCGATGCGGAGTTCTCCACTGACGACCTGACCGCAGGATGGCGTGCTCTGCTGGACCCGGCCGCTCCAGAGGACGGCTTGGCCGAGGCAGTCGGCCAGTGGATGGATGCCGCAGCCGAGCATGCGGAGCAGCGGCCCGTCGTCTTCCACGTGCTGCGCGGCGCAGTGGACACAGAGGGCCGGGCCGGAGGAAGTCACCCCCGTCACCGGCTGCGCGACTTGTTGTATCTGTGGCAGCCGGTCCCGTCGGTTACCGAGGACTCCGAGCGTGTGCGTCTGCGTCACGAACTGGTCGATCTCCTCGAACACGACCGCAGGCGGTCGGTCGTCCTGTACCGCCCCGCTCGCGCCGGAAGTGGCGGGCAGCCGGCATGAAGCTGTTTCGGTGGGGGCTCCGCAATCAGCCGCCAGAGCTGTTCGAGGACCGGGTGACCAGCTCGCAGCCGAACCTGGAGTTCACCGTGGCGTTCCGGGTCGAGTGGCGTGTGCCTCGCGCGACGCCCTCTTCGCGCATTCCTGTCGGGCAAGCGGGCCGCACGGTCCGGGGCTTGGTGGAGCAGGTTGCCGAGCGTCACAGTGTGCTGCGGCCTGCTGCGGCCGAACAGGAGATCAACCATCTGCTCAAGCACGACTTGCCGCTCAGGACGCCCGAGCTTGAGGTGAGCTGGGCATATGTGGATGTGACCGTCGACGAAGATACCCGCCTGTACGCGGAACAGGTCGCGCAGGCGGGGCGTGAGCTGGAACTCGATGCCCTGGCGAGGCGGCAGACCCAGGCCCGCATGCAGTTCATGCGCGAGGAGGTCCTCCACTCCCCCGCTTCCGCACGGATCTTTCTGATGCTGGAGAACTCGTCCCGTCTGGGCATGCTCCCTCCGGGAACGGATGTCGATGGCGTGATCCGGGAGATCCAGCAGTGGGCTCCGCAATCACGGTGGGTCGTCATCGCCCAACTCCTCCACGCCTTCGTCAACCGGCTCTCCGACGCCGACGCCGACGATCTCCTCGGCACCCTGCGATCGCTGTTCACCGACTACGGCGCACCGGACCTGGCCGAGCAAGTCCCCACGCCCACAGCCTCCCCCAACCAGGGGCCAGGCTCCCCGGAGCGAGATGGGCAGCACCGATGACTCCGGCCGTGTGGCGGGCACTGTTGGCAACCCCGGACCAGCTGGCGGGCCTGGCTCCTGTCCGCGACCAGCGGCGGCAGCATCTCGTTCGACGTCGCCTGGCGTCAGACCCGCGTGCTTACCCATCCGGACGAGGCCAGGTGGCAGGGCACCAGGGCACCACTCGCTGTCTGAAAGGATCGACTACCTGCGCTCGCTCGCCGAGCTGCTCCAGGACTGGGGCAAGGCGGTCGTCGACCCACTCTCCCCATCAGCCGACGGCGACGAGCTGATCGCCGACTTGGCCCGCCGCGCTCGCGGGGCCTCGTACAAGGTGGCCCAGTGCGCGCTGCTCACCGCCTGCGGCTACCAGCCTCGACTGGCTCGACGCGATACTCGCCCTACTCCACGCCCTGAGTCCGGTGCCGGCGGCGGCCGAACCCTCCACCTGACTACCCGTCAATAAAGTCAGCAAAAGGCCGGCATCGATCCGATTAAACCCTGTCACACGCTCCCGAACACGGGACTCGACAGGCCTCCCGGCCGAGTCCGGCGGACCCCCGGCTCCGGAGCCCAGGGCGAGCGGAAAACCAGGGGTCTGGGTACGACGGCCGCCAGCCGGAGCACGACCGCCCAATCACACGTTCACCCAGGTCAGCGCACTCGACCGCGCGGCTTCAAGGGGGTCTTCGGCAAGGCTGGAGCAGGCAGCCGGGCGCCGTCGTAGCCGTGCACTTCGCCGAACCGCATGCCTTCCTCCCAGTCCTTTCGCGCCTGTACGATCTCATCACCGGATCGGCCGACGAAGTTCCACCACATGACCAGCTCCTCCTCGAACGGCTCGCCGCCGAGGAGCATCAGGCCCGCGTCGGAGGCGGCGCGCAGCGGGAGTTCGGTGCGGCCGCAGCCGAGGTAGAGCATGGAGCCGGGCAGCACGGGGACGTCGTCGACGTGGGCCTCGCCGGACATGGCGAGGACCGCGTACTCGAAGTCGGGGTCGAGCGGGAGGCGGGTCTCGGTGCCGGCGGCGAGGGTGAGGTCGGCGCCGGTGATCGGGGTGTACGCGGTGCCCGGGGAGACCGCGCCGTCGAGTTCACCGAGGATGACCGTGGCGGTCAGGCCGGGGGCCGTGACCTTCGGGAGTTCGGCGTGGTGCTGGAAGTGCGGTGTGACGTGGCGGTGGGCGTCGGGAAGGGCGACCCAGAGCTGGGCTCCGTGCAGGAAGCGGGCGTGCGGGCGGGGGCTCTCCTCGGAGTGGGAGATCGCCCGGCCGGAGGTCATGAGGCCCAGCTCGCGCGGACGGATGGTCTGCAGGCTGCCGGTGGAGTCGCGGTGCAGCACCTCGCCCTCGTGCAGCCAGCTGACGGTCTGCAGACCCATGTGGGGGTGCGGCGGGACCTGCATGCCGGGCTCGTCGGCGATGTCGTCGGGGCCGTAGTGATCGACGAAGGCCCAGGCGCCGACCATGCGGCGGCCCAGGTTGGGGAGCAGTCGGCGGACCTCGGTGGATTCGCCGAGCTGGACGTGGCGGGGGCTGAGGAGTTCCCGTACCGGTTCGGCGACCACGAAGCCCCGGCCGCCGCAGACCTGGAGCGCGGCCTGGCGATCAAGATTGCTCATGGGCTCAACCTATTCCCGCCCGGGGCGGGGCACCGGGTGGACCGCACCGGAATCTTAGTGGAATGTTCAACCACATCCGCGTGTTGTTCGGGCCGACGGCGGGAGGACCGCCGGGGATGGAAAGGACGAGGCACAGTGAGCGACGAGACGTACTTCGAGTTCGGCACCGCGGCCGACCAGTGGGACCGCGCGCAGCTGTTCTTCGAGGCGAAGGAATACCTGACGGCCGTCCGCATCCTGCGCGGCCTGGTCGCCGAGCACCCCGAACTGACGGCCCAGCGCCTCCTGCTCGCCCGCGCCTACTACCACTCCGCCCAGCTCGGCCGCGCCGAGGAGGAGCTGCGCGTCATCCTTGAGCGCGACCCCGTCGAGCACTACGCCCGCCTGATGCTCGGCCGCACCCTGGAGCGGCAGGGCCGCAGCGACGAGGCCGCGCCGCATCTGCGGCTCGCCGCCGCCATGGCCGGTGAGCTGCCGGAGTGACACGGCACACCTCCGCGTGACCGCGAGGTGACATAGAGCGATTCCTGCCGGGTACCCGCACGGGGTATCCGGTAGGGTCGTCTCCGAAGGAGGTGGAAGCCGTGCATCCGGTACCTCGGAGGCGTACGCGTACACGAGCGGGCAGCGCCCTGGCGCATCTGCTCCTCGTCGGCGTGCTCGCACTCGGCGTGTTCGTGATGCACACGGTCGGCCACCCGAAGGACGCGATGCCCGGCGGCATGGCGGACGGTACGACGATGACCGCCGCCGTCCCCGCACCCGCACCTGCCCCCGCCCACGACGGCACCGCCCCCGCCTCGGCGCATGGTTCCCCGCACGCGTCCCCCGTGCACGACCCCGGTTCCCACTCGGGTTCCGGGATGGACATGACCACGCTGTGCGTGGCCGTCCTGGGCGCCTGGCTGCTGGCCGCGCTGCTCCGGGCCGTCCTCGCCCGCCGGCACGGTCGCGGCACCGCGCCGCTCGCCCGGCGGCGGACCGTACGCGTCCCGCACGCCCCGCCGCCGCGGCCGCCCGACCTCGCCGTCCTGTCGGTTCTCCGTACCTAGGCCGTACCGCCTCGCGGGCGCTTCGCGCTGCCCGCGGACGCGCACGACCGATCCCGTACCGAGACCGACACACACGAGGTGTGACCCATGCGTGCTTTCACGACCTTCAAGAACCGCACCGCCGCCCGCCGGCTCGCGCTGGCCGGTGGCGTCACCGCCGCCGCGCTGCTGCTCGCCGCCTGCGGCGGCGCCGACACGTCCGACGACGCCATGAGCGGCATGGACCACGGCGGCAAGACGTCCGCGGCCGCATCCCCCGCCGCCGGCGGCTTCAACGACGCGGACGTGATGTTCGCGCAGATGATGATCCCGCACCACGAGCAGGCCCTGGAGATGGCGAAGCTCGCCGACGGGCGGGCGGCGGACGCCGAGGTGAAGAAGCTCGTCGAGGACATCAAGAAGGCCCAGGACCCGGAGATCCAGAAGATGAAGTCCTGGCTCAAGACCTGGAACAAGCCGGAGGCGATGGCCGGCGGCGGCCACAGCATGGCCGGGATGATGTCCGAGCAGGACATGAAGGACCTGGCCGCGACCAAGGGCAAGGCCTTCGACCGCAAGTTCGCCGAGCTGATGATCGCCCACCACGAGGGTGCGGTGGACATGGCCAAGACGGAGCAGACGGGCGGCAGCGACGCCGAGGCCAAGAAGGTGGCCGACGACGTCGTGCGCACCCAGGCGGCCGAGATCGCCCAGCTGAAGAAGATCCTCGAGCGGCTCTGACCTGCTCCTCGGCCCGGCCCCGGCGGTCCCGTACGTCTCGTACGTCTCGTACGTCTCGTACGGGACCGCCGTTCCCTCGTACCTCTGGAACCACACCCCCATGAAGCGTCAGCGCACCCTTCCGGCCGTCTCGGCCCTCCTCGTTCTCTCCCTTTCTCTCGTTCTCACCTCCTGCGGCACCGCGACGGACACCGGCTCCGGTTCCCGTTCCGGTTCCGGTTCCGATGACGCGGCGAGCTCCGCCGACGGGCTGAGTCACATCCATGGCGTCGGCACCGCGGGCGGCGCCCTCTACGTGGCCACGCACAAGGGCGTGTACACGCCCGGCCCGGGCGGGCAGGCCCGGCTCGTCGGCGACCGGCAGGACGACTTCATGGGCTTCGCCGTGACCGCGCGGGGCACCTTCCTCGCCAGCGGTCACCCGGCGCCCGGCAGCGACGCCCCCGCCGATCTCGGTCTGATCGAGTCCACCGACCGGGGAGCCTCCTGGACCACCAAGTCCCTCGCCGGAAAGGTCGATTTCCACGCGCTCGACACCGCACGGAGCACGTCTCGTGGTGCGGAGGACGCGGCCGTCTTCGGCTACGACGCCACCCACGGCCTGCTGCGCGCGAGCCGGGACGGCGTCGCCTGGGAGGACCGGGCCGCCCTGCGCGCGCTCGACATCGCCGTCTCCCCCGGCGGCCCTTCCTCCACGGCCGACCGGGCCACCGTGCTCGCGACCACCGAACAGGGCGTGGTACGCAGCACGGACGGCGGCCGCACCTTCGGCGCGCCGCTGTCGCCGCAGGTCGTCGCGTACGTCTCCTGGGCCGCGCCGGACGCGTTGTTCGGCGTCGACCCGGCGGGCGTGCTGCTGCGCAGCGGTGACGCGGGAACAACCTGGAGCCGGGTGTCGACCGTGCCGGGCGGGGCGCCGCAGGCGCTGACCGCCGTCGACGCCCGCCGGATCCTCGCGGCCACTCAGGACGGGGTGTACGAGTCGGCCGACGGCGGCGCCACGTTCACCCGGCGCATGACCGTGACGACGAGCGCCAACGGTCACTGACGGGGCGTGCCGGCACTGACAGGGCATGACGGGGCAGCGCATGGACTGTTCGGCGCATCTTCGTCATCCGTCCGCCGGTGGGGGCTCCCACGGCTTCGGCTCCACCGGTGTGAACGGCCAGTCGGGGGCGTCGGGGTGACGGCTCGTCTGGTCGGCGTACCAGAGGATCTGTTCGGCGTGCAGCGCCGGGCGGGAGAACCGGGCGAGGGGCGGGTGTCGCGCGGCGACCTCCTGAGCCAGCAGCAGGGCCACCGTCGCGTCCGCCGCGGGGTCGCCGGGGTGGTCGAGGGGGACGCCGTACCAGTCGGCGACGGCCCGCAGGGAGCGGCCGCCCGGCCTGTAGCGGTCGGCGTGCCGGTCCAGGACGAGGGGGTCGCAGATCGGGGCCACGCCGGTCGTGAGGCGCTCGGCGAGCGGGGCGAGACCATGGCGGACGAGTTCGGCGTGCAGGGTCGACAGGACGTGCGGGGCGAACCAGACGACGAGGAGCTCCCCGGCGGCCAGCGGGGCGGCGGCATGGTCGGCGAGGTCGTCGAGCGCGGCCGGGGAAAGGGCGTCGGCGCCGGGGTCCGCCCGCCAGTCGCGGGCGGTGCCGTCGCTCCCGTACAGCGCCGCGGAGTGGATCCGGTCCACGGCCGGGCGGTTCCCGGTGGCCCCGATGTCCAGGGACAGCAGGGGCCGCCGGTGCCAGCCCGGGTGGTCGCCGCGCGGGGGCGGGCCGGGGGTGGGGGCGTGCGCGGGGTGGTACACCTCCCAGCTCTTCGGGCCGTGCCGCAGCAGCCCGGTGCCGGCCGGAACCGGGCCGCCGCAGCGGGCGCAGGTCGCGTCGTACGCGTTGGTCCGCTCCCCCGCCCGCTCCCCCGCCCGCTCCCCCGCCCCCTCACCGGCCCGTTCCGCCGCCCCTCCTTCCACCTGTTCCCCGGCCCGCTCCCCGGGGCTCACGGCCGGCCGGCCCCGTCCCGGTACGCCTCAAGGAGCCGCAGCCAGATCTCGCTCAGCGTCGGATAGGACGGGACGGCGTGCCAGAGCCGGGCGATCGGCACCTGGCCGACGACCGCGATGGTGGCCGCGTGGACGAGTTCGCCCGTACCGGGACCGACGAAGGTGACGCCGAGGAGGGTCTCGCTGTCCGGATCCACGATCATGCGCACGTGTCCCCGGTAGCCCTGGGCGTAGAGCCCGGCGCCGGCGACCGCCGTGAGGTCGAGGTCGACGGCCCGGACCTCGCGCCCGGCGGCTTCGGCCTCGGCCAGCGAGATCCCGACGGCGCCCGCCTCGGGGTCCGTGAACACCACCTGCGGTACGGCCGCGTGGTCGGCGGTCGCCGCGTACGGGCTCCACGGACCGGCGTCCCCGATCCCCGCCCCTGCTCCCTCCCCCGTTCCGTCCGCCGCGCGGGCGGCGATGGCGGCGCCCGCGATCCGCGCCTGGTACTTGCCCTGGTGGGTGAGCAGCGCGCGGTGGTTGACGTCTCCGACGGCGTAGAGCCAGTCGTGGCCGGTGACGCGCAGGCTGTCGTCCACGTCGAGCCAGCCGCCGGGCGTCAGGCCGACCGTCTCCAGGCCGATGTCCTCGGTACGCGGCCGGCGCCCGGTCGCGAACAGGACCTCGTCGCCCATGACCTGCTCGCCGTCGTCCAGGACGACCGTGACCGGTCCGCTGCTCCCGTCCCGTACGACGGCCGCGACGTTGACCCCGGTCCGGACGTCGGCGCCGCGTTCGATGAGAGCGGCGGCGACGTGCTCGCCGACGAAGGGTTCCATCCGGGGCAGCAGGCCCGCACCCCGGACCAGCACGGTCACCCGCGCGCCCAGCGCCTGCCAGGCGGTCGCCATCTCGGCCGCGACCACCCCGCCGCCGACCACGATCAGCCGGTCGGGCACCCGGCCGGAGCTGGTCGCCTCCCGGCTCGTCCAGGGCCGGGCGCCGTCCAGTCCGGGCAGGTCGGGCAGGGCGGCGCGGCTGCCGGTGCAGACCGCGACCGCGTGCCGGGCGGTCAGCACATGACGGTCGCCCTCGGTTCCCTGGACGGTGACGCGGCGCGGGCCGTCGAGGCGGCCGTGGCCGCGGTAGAGGTCGGCGCCGATGGACTTCACCCAGTCCGCCTGGCCGTCGTCCTGCCAGTCGCCGACGATCGCGTCGCGGTGGGCGAGGACCTCGTGGGCCTCGAGGGGGCCGGCGACCTGGCCGCGCAGCCCCGGCACCTGGAGCGCCTCGGAGCGGGCGATGGCCGGGCGGAGCAGCGCCTTGCTGGGCATGCAGGCCCAGTAGGAGCATTCGCCGCCGACCAGCTCGCTCTCCACGATGGCCGTGGTGAGCCCGGCGGCGCGGGCCCGGTCGGCCACGTTCTCGCCGACGGGTCCCGCGCCCAGGACCACCAGGTCGTACATCCGTTCGTTCATCTGTCCGTGTACGTCTGGTGCTTCGTGTGCTTCTCGTGCTTCATGTGCTCCGTGCGCTTCGGGTCCGCTGTGGTCCGCCACTCCAGTCATGGGGACAGTCTGCTGGGGACGAGGCGGAATAGAGACACCCGCTACGCCGTTGAGCGTGACGAGTCCCCCCGAGGGACGGTGGAGGACGGCGTACCCGACGCTGCACCAGGAAAGGCAGGAAGCATGAGCACGGTTGAGCTCACCAAGGACAACTTCGACGAGATCGTGAGTGACAACGATTTCGTTCTGATCGACTTCTGGGCTTCCTGGTGCGGTCCGTGCCGTCAGTTCGGTCCCGTGTTCGAGGCGGCCTCCGAGCGTCACCAGGATCTGGTCTTCGCCAAGGTGGACACCGAGGCGCAGCAGGAGCTGGCGGCGGCCTTCGAGATCCGCTCGATCCCGACTCTGATGATCGTCCGGGACAAGGTGGCGATCTTCGCGCAGCCCGGCGCGCTGCCGGAGGCCGCGCTGGAGGATGTCATCGGCCAGGCCCGCAAGCTGGACATGGACGAGGTCCGCAAGTCCGTCGCCGACCAGCAGGCCGGTGCCGCGCAGGAGAAGTAACCCGCGTGTGACGAAGGGCGGCCCGGGAGAACCGGGCCGCCTTTTTCGTACGCGTGGGAGCGGCCGGGGCGTACGCGGCCGGGCCGAAGGGCTCAGCCGAAGGGCACACCCGGCCGGAGCTCGGCCGGGGCTCGGCCGGGGCTCGGCCGGGGCTCAGCGCTCCAGGACCAACGCGAGGCCCTGGCCGACGCCGATGCAGAGCGCGGCGAGGCCCGTACCCGAGCCGGCCGCCGCGAGCTGGTGGGCGACCGCGCCGGTGAGCCGGGCGCCCGAGGCGCCGAGCGGGTGGCCGATCGCGATGGCGCCACCGCGCGGGTTGACCCGGGCCGGGTCCAGCTCCGGCCACTCGGCCAGGCAGCCGAGGGCCTGGGCGGCGAACGCCTCGTTCAGCTCGAAGGTGGTCAGGTCGGCGAAGCCCCGCCCGGCCTTGTCCAGCGCGCGGCGCACCGCCTCCACCGGGCCGAGCCCGAAGAGCTGCGGCTCGACGCCGGTGACGGCGGAGGCCCGGATCCGGGCGAGGGGCTCGCGTCCGGTCTCGCGCAGTCCGGCCTCGTCGACCAGCAGCAGCGCCGCGGCCCCGTCGTTGAGCGGGGAGGCGTTGCCGGCTGTGACGGTGCCGTCGGGGCGGAAGGAGGGCTTGAGCTTGGCCAGGGCCTCCGGCGAGGTGGTGTCGCGGATGCACTCGTCGCGGACCAGGTCCACGCCCTCGTACGGGACGACCTCCCCGTCGTACAGCCCCTCGGCCCACGCCGCGGCGGCCTTGCGGTGGCTGGCGAGGGCGAAGGCGTCCTGCTCCTCGCGGCCGATGGCGTGCTTGTCGGCGACGAGTTCGGCGCCCTCGCCCAGGGGGACGGTCCACTCGGCGGGCATCCGCGGGTTGGTCATCCGCCAGCCGAGGGTCGTGGAGTGCAACTGCTGGTGACCGGCCGGAAAGGCCCGCTCCGGCTTCTGCAGCACCCACGGGGCGCGGGACATCGACTCGACGCCGCCGGCGATGGCCACCGAGGCGTCGCCGACGGCGATCGCGCGGGCCGCCTGGATCACCGCTTCCATGCCGGAGCCGCACAGGCGGTTGACGGTCACGCCGGGGACGGTCGTGGGCAGTCCGGCGAGCAGGACGGCCATCCGGGCCACGTCGCGGTTGTCCTCGCCGGCGCCGTTGGCGTCGCCGAAGTAGACGTCGTCGACGAGGGCCGGGTCGAGGGCGGGCGTACGCCGGACGAGGGAGCGGACGACATGGGTGGCCAGATCGTCGGGGCGGACCGAGGAGAGCGCGCCGCCGAACTTGCCGATCGGGGTACGGACGGCGTCGACGATGTAGACGTCGCGGATGCTCATCGGTTCTCTCCCAGGCCTTCGTCCGGACGGCCGGGCGGACGAGCCGGACCGGCCGGACGGGGCGGGCGTGTCCCGATCCACGGCCGTCGTCGCGCCGTACGATCTTCGTCCCCGTCGCGCCCGAGTCTCCCGCCCGACCGTTCGTTCTGTCAACGGCCCGGCCGGCCGGCCCTCCCCGGCTCCAGCTCCCTGACCAGCGCCGTCAGGCCGTAGTCCAGCTCCCGTCCGTCCACGAGCAGCGCCTCCACGGTGCGCGTGCCGGGGTCGATGTCGGCGACCAGGCCATGGCCCTCGTAGATCGGGTAGCCGGACTCGCCGGTGTGTCCGGTGGCCTCGACGACCGCCGTACGGACGGCGCTGTTCTCCACGGAGGCGCCGCCGCGGTCCTCGACGTGCTCGGGCACCAGCAGGATCTCGAACCGCAGAGGGTGCGCGCTCCGGGGGTGCGGGCGCTTGGCGTGAGTGCTCATGGGACCGACGCTAAGCCGGTCGGGCGGTCGCCGCCCGGCTCGACTCGCGGGGCCGTGCCGCGCACCGGGGAGCGGGACCGCCCAGGCCCCGCCCCCGGATCGCGCCCCACACCCTTCCGTGCCGCTCCCCCGCCCGCCCCTCTTCCCGGCACTCCCCCGACCATCCCGTTCCGGAGCGCCGCATCCCGGTCCGTACCCTCCGGCGCCTGCCGTACGGTGGGCACATGGGCGACGCTTCGATGGTGGGAATGCTCGGCCGGGTCACCGGCACTGTCGGCCCCGGCCTCGTCGGCGAGGTGATGGTCCGGATCCGGGGCGGCGCCGAGCACTTCCTCGCGTATCCGGCCGCGGGCGACGGCCGGATCGAGGTCGGGACGGTCGTCGTGGTCGTGGAACATCTCCCTCCGCGCACGGTCTATGTCACAGCCGCGTACGACAGTTGACCGATCCATTGAGCGCGGGGCGCGGCAAGAGCAGACTCCCCCTCACCGGAACCGCACGGCTCCGGTGAAGGGGGACCTTGCCCATGAGCCTCGGGATTCTGGCGGGCGCCATCGGTGGCGCCGTCGTCGTTCTGATCGCTCTGTTCAAACTGATGTGGCGCGTCGCCGAGCCCAACGAGGCGCTGATCATCTCCGGTTCGAACCACAAGACGGAGGGCCTCGGCGACGGCATGGGGTTCCGGATCGTCACCGGACGGGGCACGCTCGTCACGCCCGGCGTCCAGGCGGTGCGGAAACTGTCGCTCGACCTCAACGAGACCCAGCTGTCGGTGGAATGCGTCACGCACCAGGGCATCCCGCTGAAGGTGCGGGGCGTCGTGATCTTCAAGGTGGGTGACGACTACGTGTCGATCGCCAACGCCGCCCGCCGTTTCCTCGACCAGCAGAAGCTGATGTCGGAGCGGGTGCACATCGTCTTCGCCGGTCATCTCCGCGCCATCGTCGGCGGGTTGACGGTCGAGGACATGATCCGGGATCGGGAGAAGCTGACCGGGCAGGCCCGTTCGGCCTGTGGCACGGAGATGGAGAAACTGGGCCTGATCGTGGACTCGTTGCAGATCCACGAGATCGAGGACCCGACCGGGTACATCACGAACCTGGCCGCGCCGCACGCGGCGGCCGTCCAGCGTGACGCCCGGATCGCACAGGCGGAGGCCAACCAGCGGGCGACCGAGGCCGAACAGCAGGCCGCGGCACGGATGTCGGAGGCGACCCGCGACAGCGAGATCCTCCAGGCCGGCTACCAGGCCGAACGCGACCGGGCCGGGGCGAAGGCCCGGCAGGCCGGTCCGCTGGCCGACGCCGCGGCACGCCAGGAGGTCGTGGTCGAGGAGACCCGGATCGCCGAACTGGAGGCCCACCGCAAGGAACAGCAGCTCCAGGCGTCGGTCCGCAAGCCGGCCGACGCCAAGGCGTACGAGAAGCGGACGCTGGCGGCCGCCGAACGCGACGCGCGCATCCTGGGCGCCGAGGCCGAGGCGAAGAAGACCGAACTGGCCAGCGCGGCGATGGCGACGGCCACCCGGGTGACCGGTGAGGCCGAGGCGGCCGCGGCGCATGCCAAGGGCCTCGCGGTCGCCGAGGCGACCCGGGCGAAGGGTCTGGCCGAAGCCGAGGCGATCAAGGCCCGGGCGGCGGCCCTCGCGGAGAACCAGGAGGCCGTGGTCGCCCAGCAACTCGCCGAGAAATGGCCGGAGATCGTGGAGGCGGGCGCGTCGGCGTTCGGCAACGTCGATCAGATGGTGCTGCTCAACGGCGCGGACGGGATGGCGGAGACGTTCGCCAAGGCGCTCACGATGGGCGGTACGGGGCTCGGTCTGGCCCGGCAGCTCCTCGCGAACCTGAGCCCGGGCGCACGGCCGGACGGCATGACGCCGGACACCGCGAAACCTGCGGCCGCCCCGGCGACGGGGATCAGAGAGGAGATCACGGTCGGGGACGACGTCTCCTGACCCGAGGGCGCGGGGTGCGGGCGCCGGTGCGTCGTCGCCGTCACACCCGCACCCGCGCTCGCCCGGTAGGACCGGTCAATCGGGCTCCGGCCCGGGCCGGCCGCTCGGTACGAGGGCGGGAGGCCGTGCGGTCCTCGCTCCGGCTCCCGCCCTCGTACCGCCCCTGGCTCACTTCTCCGTGCCCACCGTGTACTTGATGTCAGGCCGGTTGGTCGTCGCCCCGTCGAGCTTGAGCGCGCGCGCCAGGCGTACCCGGTCCTGATCGTTGACCACCCAGCCGACGACCCGCATCTTCGCCTTGTGCGCCTGCTCGACCGTCTCGAGCGTGAGCCGTTCGATGTTGAGCACCAGCTCGGTCGCGCCCACGGCCTGCGCGCGCTTCACCACGTCCGCCTGGTCCTTGTCGGCGACGAGCGCGGTCCGCACCCCCGGCACCAGGGCACGAACCTCCGCCAGGGCCTCGTCGTGGAAGGAGCTCACCTCGACGCGCCCGGTCAGATGACGTGCGTTCAGCACCTTCGCCAGGGCCCGGGCCGCGCGGACGTCCTTGATCTCGGCCTGGATCGGCGTCTTGACGACGTCCACGACCTCCTCGAAGACGGACACCCGCTCGCCCTCGCCGGCGTCGAGCTCGCGCAGCTCCGCGATGGTCTTCCCGGAGACCGGACCGGTGCCGTCCGTCGTGCGGTCGACGGTGGCGTCGTGCATGACGACGAGCGCGCCGTCCTTGCTGAGATGGAGGTCGAGCTCGATGAGGTCCAGACCCGCCTTCTCCGCCTCCTTGAAGGAACGCAGGGTGTTCTCGGGTGCGGTGTCCATGACCCCGCGGTGTCCGACGGTGAACGGAGTCGGGAGCTTCGGCCCGTCCGTACCGTCCTGAATGGCCGGAACCGCCGATGCAGCGGCGCCCGGGCCGGTACCCGCGTCGGCGGACGGCTCGGACGCACCGCACCCGGTGAGCCCGGTCGCCAGGACCACGGCCAGCACGGTGGCCGCGGCCCCGGCAGCGGAACCATGGATTCGCATATCCCCCCCAGGGATGTTCGTGTCGTCGGCCGCCATTATCGCGTCGCCGCCACGGCCCATCGACCACCTCTCGCCCCGCCTCTCGCCCCCTCTCCCTGATGCCCCTACGGCACCCCGACACCACCGTGGGACACCATGAGTTGACGGTTCGTCAAGGACGGGACCGGCCGCCTCACCGCGCGGTCGCGGACGTATCCACCAGAACGACACACGTCCGTATCGGCGAGACGGAACAGGGTAAACCCGCGATATCCCCGCACATGACCGAACCATCGAGGAATCGAGATCAATCCGCCAGCGAGACCGAAAAACTCCACCGGAACAGACATTCACCGGAAGCATTCAAACCGATTCACCGCGTGATACACGTCACGAAACGCACTCAGGGGTTGTCGGGATTCTGCCCGATTTCTGAATTGGACGCGCCGGCGGAGCCCCGGCTTCAATAAGGGAATTGAACCGCAGGGGGGCGACGACGCATTTCTCTTGCCCATAGTCGAACTCCGAGGCCGCGCCGAAGCCGCACCGCGCGAGGGCCGGTGTCCCGTGCGCCGCGGTCCTCCCCCGGTGCCCTCGTTCTCGGTCTCGGCCGCGACGGCACGGGCGGCCTTCCGGCACGCGGGACGTCCGGAGTACGGAGCTCGACTCGGCGTAAGGGAAGACGGGCCACGGTCCGCCGGCTGTCGGGAGCGCGTCCTGACCGCGATCAGGACGGTACCGGCAGGCGCGTCGCGGCTCGCCCCGGTGGTGCGACACGGCGCCGCCGTGTCCCGCCACCCCACCGGGCCTGGGTCGGGAAGACACGAGCGGAAGAGATGGGGGTCGTGATGCCACAGCAGTCACGACAGGGGTTCAGCAGGCGTCAGATGCTGGCCATTTTCACCGGGGTGGCGGCCGGCTGCGCGCTGCCCCTCGGCGCGATCGGGTCCGGCACGGCGTACGCGGCGGGCGAGCCGGGCGGCGCGGAGCTGCCCGAGGGGTCCAACCTTCCGGACACCGACCGCGGCAAGGTGGTCTGGGCCTACAGATCGGGCGGCCGGGCCGTCCGCGCCGCGGCGGCCGCGGCACTGGTGGGCAGCGCGGCGGACGTGACGACGTTCCTCGGGCAGACGCTGCCCGTGGCCCGGGCCGAGGACAACCGGTTCACGCTCGCCAAGTCCCTGGTCACGGCGGGCAAGGCGACGCGTGACGGCATCGGCGGGGCGTTGTCCGGCGGGGACGCGGCGGTCCAGTCCTTCCTGAACGGCGGTTTCCAGGACGCGGTGCGGGAGGATCTCCGGGTGGCCGTGTCCACGGTCATGGCCAACGGCGAGCGGGGCGTGCAGCGTGCGGGATCGACCGCGCTGGACGCCGAGTCGACCTTCGCGTTGCGTGCCTTCCTCAGCGGCGGTCGGTTCACCGCCCAGGCGGAGGACGAGAGCGTCGAGGTGACGAACATCCTCGTGACGGCGTCTCCGCAGGTGTACACGTACGCGCAGCGGGCCCTGGACGACGGGTCGGCGCGGGCGATCAGCTGGTTCCTGGAGACGGGTCAGTTCATCGCCCGGGCGCGTGACGAGGAAACCGCGACGATCGAGCAGCTGGTCAAGGTCGTGGAGGCGGAGGGCCGCCGCGCCGGCCGGAAGACCGACGAGGCCGTCGAGCTGTCCGCCCAGGCGGTCGAGGCGGCCGAGAAGGCGAAGGCCGCGGCGCTGGAGGCCAAGGCCGAGGCCCAGGCCGCCCAGCAGGATGTCGCGCGCTCGGCCAAGGCGGCGGGCAAGGCCGCGCAGGCCGCGAAGGGCGCGGCCGCCGCGGCTGGGGAGACTTGTGACCGGTCCGCACCGTTCAGTTCCCAGCCTCCTCGATCTGCGGACGCCTTCCGGTCGCCCGCTCCCGTACTGAGGCC